>CAIRRW010000279.1 GCA_903881065.1 uncultured Bacteroidota bacterium | reverse complement strand
CTTATTGATTTATTTATGCCTATAATGGATGGATTTGAAACTATTAAGAAAATCCGAGAAATACCAGCTTATAAAAATCTTCCAATTATTGCACTTACCGCTTCTGCCGAAACAAATTTGATGGATAGAGCGATTGGACTTGGTGCCAACCTATGTATTACAAAACCTTTCAATGCACAGCACCTTCATTTCACTATTCACGAATTGTTGAACGTAGGAGATTTGAAAAATAATATACCGAAGAATAATTCAGATATAATTAAAATCTCTTCGGAATATAAGTTCATTAATCTTAAAAAAATTGAAGACGCTTCGTTAGGCTCCAAATTATTTATTGTAGATATGCTGGAAATAATCCATAATGAAATGCCTGATCTGTTATGCGATGCGGAAACACAACTAAAACATTTAGAATTCAAAGCATTTTCTAAAGTGATACATAAGATGAAGAATAACTTATTAATGCTGGGAATGGATGCACTTCGTGATGATCTTAATTTTATGGAAACTCAATCAAACAATAACGAGAGTAAAGATGAAATTTTAAACGCCTTCAATCGTTTAAAATCATATTGGGAACATGCCGAAATAGAACTTATTGAAGCAAAAAAAAGAGTGTTGTAACCAATTTTATTTTTTTAGGCATTAAGCTTTAGCTTAAATATGAATGAGTTTAGTGCAAACACACTTACCATTTAGTTACAAAGTAGTATGTATTATAACAAAAAAGTCCCGATTTGCTTCGGGACTTTTTTATGCTATTGACTAGTTAACTAGTTAACTAATAAACCAGTAAATCAATTAGTGATGAGGTCCGTGTTCACCGTGTACATGTCCGTGAGCCAACTCATCGGCAGTAGCAGGTCGTATTTCAAGGATTTCTCCAGTAAAATGTAAGTCAGTTCCAGCAAGCGGATGGTTGAAATCCATTTTCACATGTTCGTCATTAATATCTATTACTTTCCCGTATAACTTATTGCCTTCATTATCCTGCATTGGCAGCGTTACATCCATTTTCACATTTTCGTGATCAAATGTTCCATCCTCATTATGAAAAGCTTCTTTCGGAATCTGCACCACATGCTGTTCATCACGTTTACCGTATCCACGGCTATGTTCAATAAAGAAATCGAATTTATCTCCTACCTTTTTGCCACGCAAATTATTTTCAAAATCTTCTAGCAAACCACCTGTTCCAAATATAAATTGAAAAGGATGTTCCTTTGATGTTTGCTCCACTTGTTTACCGCTTTCTTTCTCGCAAAGCGTATAGTTTACAGATACTACAGAATTTTGTTCGATTACCATTTTATTATAATTTTAATTGTAAATAGGCGGCAAAAGTATTAAAAATGACTATGCGGTGAGTAAAAAAGCAATTTATTTTCAAATATTTATATAGGCTGAGCATAATCAGTAACATTTAAAGTGAATGCTACCTTTAAACTTTCTACCTTTAAACTCTTAATATAATTGTATGAACTATCCAAATTTAATAAGCAGCAAACTACCAAATGTAGGTACTACCATATTTACTATAATGAGCAAACTTGCTGCAGATCACAACGCCATCAACCTTTCGCAGGGCTTTCCTGATTTTAATTGTGATGAACAGTTGATTTCACTAGTGAATAAATACATGATGGAAGGCAAAAATCAATATGCTCCAATGGCTGGATTGATGGTTCTTCGCGAAGTAATTGCGGATAAGATACAATCGCTTCACGGAACAAAATATGATCCCGAATCGGAAATCACAATTACTGCAGGAGGCACACAAGCGATATATACCGCTATCTCCGCCATCATTAGAGATGGTGATGAAGTAATAATTTTTGAGCCTGCATACGATTGTTATCAGCCTGCCATAGAAATGAATGGCGGCACCACCATCTATTTACAGCTCAAAGCTCCCTCCTACTCTATCGATTGGAATCAGGTGAAAAAAGTTATCACACATCGAACCCGTATGATAATTATTAATACACCACACAATCCTACGGGCAGCATAATGACTGCTGATGATATGAGAATGCTTGAAAAAATTACTGATAATACAAACATAGTAATTATCAGCGACGAAGTGTACGAACATATTATCTTCGACAATAAGCAGCACGAGAGCGTTTCGAGGTTTCCTAAACTGGCAGAACGCAGCTTTATAATTTCTTCTTTCGGAAAAACATTTCATACTACCGGTTGGAAAATGGGTTATTGTGTAGCACCCAAAAACCTAATGGCAGAGTTTCGCAAAGTGCATCAGTTCCTTGTATTCTGTGTTAATTCGCCCATACAATATGCTCTCACTGATTATTTAAAAGACAAAAATAATTACATTAATCTCAATTCATTTTATCAGAATAAAAGAGATTATTTTGTGAAGAAGATAAAGAATTCTAAGTTTGAAATTATCCCTTGCGGTGGTACTTATTTTCAATTGCTGAGTTATAAAAAACTAAGTACTGAAAAAGATACCGACTTTGCAATCCGCTTAACCAAAGAGTTTGGTATCGCTTCCGTTCCAATTTCAGTTTTCTATCACGAAACGATTGACAATAATGTATTGCGTTTTTGCTTCGCGAAAAAAGAAGAAACGTTGGATAAAGCAGCAGAAATATTGAATAAAATTTAAATTATAATGCAAGATTTAAAAGTAACCATTATTCAATCCAATTTACATTGGGAAGATAAGGCAGCCAACCTTAAAATGTTTGCTGATAAAATTTCGGCTATCACCGAAAGCACTGATTTAATTGTGCTTCCCGAAATGTTTACCACTGGCTTTAGTATGAATCCTGTTTCGCTGGCAGAAACAATGGATGGTGAAACAGTGAACTGGATGCAATTGCATGCAGCAAAAAAAAAGTGTGCAATCACTGGAAGTTTTATCTGTGAAGAGAATGGTAAATATTTTAACCGGTTGGTTTGGGTTACTGAAACCGGCACTTGCAGCATTTATGATAAACGACATTTATTCAGTATGGGTGCAGAGCATGAGCATTATTCCAATGGAAACAAAAAACTTAATGTAACACTAAAAGGCTGGAATATCTGCCCTCTTATATGTTATGACTTACGTTTCCCTGTTTGGAGCAGGAACACAAAAAACAATCCATATGATTTATTGTTGTACGTTGCCAACTGGCCCAAAAGAAGACAGCATCCTTGGAAAACATTGCTGCTGGCACGTGCCATCGAAAATCAAAGTTATGTAATTGGATTAAACCGAGTAGGAAATGATGTATATGATATTCATTATTCCGGTGATTCGGCTGTAATAAATTACAAAGGTGAAAACATAAGTTTTATAGAACCTGATGTAGAATCTATTGAAACAATAACATTAAAACATTTCGATTTAATGGCTTTCAGAAAAGAATTCCCAGTATTAAATGATGCTGACTAAATTTTGACTTCTGCATAAAAAACTCTTCCTTTTCCTGTTTTTAACTTTAAGAAGTAAAAAAGCGGTTTTAGAAATATAATAAAACAACATTTCTCACTAAAAACCACTAAAGCTTGCTTAAAAACCACGCCAAACTCTCAAAAAGCACCTATTATTTACAAAATAACCGATAATTGAGCAAAATGGATTGCGCGAACGGAGCTGTTTTTTAATAACCAAGCAATACGAGTTCGTTTTGCTCAGTTGTTTTTTAATAACCGAGCAATACGAGTTCCTTTTGCCAAGTTATTTTTTAATAACTAGGCAAAAGGGATTCCAATTGCCTAGTTATTAAAAAACAACTGGGCTCAGGCAGTTGATTTTGCTCACTTCTTAATTATTGGTTGAGCAAAAGCATATTTTTCCATGAAAAAGTGTATGAGAGGAGAATTGGGGACTATTCTTCTGAAAAAGAGTGAAAAGTGAAAATCTTGATTTTGAAAGAAATTAGGATTAAATTATTTATCGTCCTTAATTTTCCATTCCAAATCCAAATCCCAATTCGATCGAATAGTAATGATTCCTGAATAATAAATTACTTTCTCCGGCTGAATCTTCTGTAGGTAATTACCAGTGTCCCACTTGCCATTTTTATTATCATCGTATATCAACTTCAACTTATATTGCTGTGGATGCAAATAGTTGTAGTTAATTATCTGCTCTGCCTTTATGATGCTTTCACGAACAATATTTTCTTTTTCATCCAGCAATTGTATAATGTATTGTCCTTTCGCTTCAGGGATAGTAACTTTTAATTTCACAGTACCATAGAACTTTTCTTCCTGTGTTTTAAAATCTATTTTTAGTGTATCATTTTTTAACCCAAAGAAATCAGTAAACGTTCCAGAAGGAATATATAAATGATATTTGGTCGACTCCTTAAATTTAACATCAAAAGGTGCAACCACACTTTCATTACCAGGAACGGAAAACGGGGTATGAAATATGTTTTTCATTATAACGGTATCTTCCTTAAGAATAATATCATCACCATTTTTCTTAATATAAAGATTGTCCTCACCCATCTTTTCAATAGTATGATTAAATGCCAATTTCATTTCCCCATTCAAATCAAAAGCCTGATTGCCATTAAAATTATTCGTTAACATAAGAGCCAATCTGTTTCTCCTTGATTTCAGAGCTTCTTCCTTAGTAATCAGTTTATACTCTAAAGTATCCATTACCCTAAATCCATTTTTCAATTGCAATTTCAAAGATTCCTTATCAATATTTCTGAACCAATAGCTCAAGGTATCTTTGTTTTGTGAATATTGAAACCTTACATCATTATCTTTAAATGTAAAATTAATTGGATTTATTTGAAGGCTGTCTGAACCTCTATTGAACACAAAAACAATCTTTCCATACGAGTCATAAGTGTTCTTTTTTAAATATAATTTCTTTGGCGTTTCCTGAAAGATATCAATTAAAATATTTTCTTTCTTAGTTACATCAATCGGAGCATCAATAAATCCAATGCTTTCCGATTCGCCATCGTATTTATAGTTTGCATTGCCATCTTTTAAAACAACCATTTTATATTTTCCTTCCTTTACATTGGTAATCTGAAAAGCACCATCCTCCTTGGTCTTTGCAAAGTAATCGGGAAGCTGTTTGTAAACAACACTGTCGTTAAAATTGCTGTACAGCATTACAAGTATTCCCTTGTCAGAAGTATGATTAAAACCATTTTCCACTTTACCCTTCACCTTACATGAATCAATATAAGTGCCTGTAGAAAATATATATTTAAAGTTATCTATCGGATTGCTTTCCGTAATGTCCTGCACTGCACTTCCAAAACTGACACAATACGTAGTATTGGGTTTCAACGTGTCTTTCTTATCAAAAACAATATTTAATGTTTTGCCTTTTATCGTAATATCAGGAGTAGTTTTAAGTGGGGGTGATATAATCAATTGGCTATTCAAATCTTTCAACTGTACAAACTCATCAAAACTTATCTGAATTGCTTTGGCATTAAAATTAATTTGAGCACTGTCAGGAGTATATTTTACAACTTTAGGAGGTGTTATGTCTTTCTTCCCTCCGCCAGGTGTAACTACCTGAGCGCAGGAATAAAACATTATGCAAACAATCAAAAATAAAGCATTTGATTTTTGAAAAGATGTAGTGTTCCTCTTGTTTTCCTTGTGTAACATATTCTTCACAAAAGTAATTTAAAAATTCTATTGGAGATACACAAAGTAATATAGGTTTAACTATAAATACCAAAAACACCAAAGTATTGTAAAAATGAAAGAGTACAATCCGGAATTCTTACCAACGAAAACCTAATACGCAAGATTAGGTCCCAGCCATCGCTCTGCATCCTGCAATGTTATTCCTTTTCGTTTTGCATAATCTTCCACCTGATCTTTTGCAATTTTACCAATACCAAAATAATGTGATTGCGGATGTGCAAAATATAAACCGCTAACCGCAGCTGTCGGGAACATTGCCATACTTTCAGTAAGAACAATTCCTGTTTGTTTTTCGGCATCCAATAATTTGAACAGTTCCGGTTTTTCAGTATGATCAGGTTGTGCAGGATAACCTGGAGCCGGACGAATGCCTGCATATTCTTCTTTAATTAATTCATCAGAAGAAAGTGTTTCATTCTTAGCATATCCCCATAATTCTGTACGAACTTTTTTGTGCATCAACTCTGCAAATGCTTCAGCAAGGCGGTCAGCAATCGCCTTGAGCATAATTGCAGAATAATCATCGTGCTCCTTTTCGAAACGTTCAACATGTTCATCTATACCAATGCCCGTGGTTAGGGCAAAAGCACCAATATAGTCAGGAGATTCAGGAGCAACAAAATCTGCTAGCGCCGTATTATATTGTCCGGCAGGTTTTTTAGTCTGTTGACGTAAGGTATGAAAAACTGTTTTTACTTTGTTTCTGTTTTCATCTTCATAAACTTCGATATCATCTTCATTTATCTGATTGGCGGGATAGATACCAATAACAGCATTTGCAACAAGCCATTTGTTATCGATAATCTGTTTCAACATTTTTTGCGCATCAGCAAATAATTTAGTGGCTTCTTCACCGCGAGTAGGGTCCTTCAATATTTTAGGGTATGAACCTTTCATTTCCCATGAAATAAAGAATGGTGTCCAGTCGATATATTCAGCGATTTCAGCAATTGAATAATTGTTGAAAGTTTTGTTTCCTATGAAAGCAGGCTTTACAATTTCTGTTTTATTCCAGTTAATCGAGAATTTATTTTCTCTTGCTTCCTGAATAGAAATATATTTGTTTTGAGATTGTGCATTTTTGTTTTGCTCCCTTACCCTATCATAATCCTTATTTAAATCAACCATAAATGCATCACGCAACTCTTCTGAAATAAGGCTGCTTGCCACAGGTACCGATTTACTTGCATCATTAACATGCACTACAGCTCCTGAATAATTCTGCGCAATCTTCACAGCTGTATGGACTTTAGAAGTAGTTGCTCCGCCAATTAATAATGGAGTCTTGAAACCAAGACGTTCCATTTCTTTTGCCACATGCACCATCTCATCCAGTGAAGGCGTAATCAATCCACTTAGACCTATAACATCCACGCTATGCTTTTTCGCTTCCTCCAAAATTTTATCTGAAGAAACCATTACACCTAAATCGATAATTTCATAATTGTTACACGCAAGCACAACGCCTACAATGTTTTTACCGATATCATGCACATCGCCTTTTACAGTAGCAAGTAATATTTTCCCTGCATTTGTTCTTCCATTACCAACTATTCCTGCAAGTTTATTGGCATCTTTCTCTGCCTGAAGAAAAGGCTCCAGATATGCAACCGCCTTCTTCATTACTCTTGCACTTTTAACAACTTGAGGTAAAAACATTTTTCCACTCCCGAATAAATCTCCAACCACGTTCATTCCATCCATCAGCGGACCTTCAATTACATGCAAAGGCCTGCCAAGTTTTAACCTCGCTTCTTCCGTATCAATGTCAATGTATTCAACTATTCCTTTTACCAATGCATGACTCAATCGCTCTTCTACAGTGCCCCTTCGCCATGCCTCATCCTTTTCAGTTTTTTCTTTTGTTACTCCTTTTAAGGATTCAGCATGTTCCACTAATCGTTCAGTTGCATCATCTCTTCTGTTAAGTAAAACATCCTCTACCAACTCCAACAATGTTTTATCAATGTCATCATACACCTGCAACTGCGAAGGATTCACAATGCCCATATCCATTCCTGCTTTCACTGCGTGATATAAAAATGCACCATGAATAGCTTCACGTACTGTATCATTTCCTCTGAAAGAGAAGGAAACATTACTAACGCCACCACTTACTTTTGCATAAGGCAAATTTTCTTTAATCCATTTTGTTGAATTAAAAAAGTCAAGTGCATTTAATCGATGCTCTTCCATCCCAGTCGCAACAGGGAAAATATTAGGGTCGAAAATAATATCCTGTGCATGAAATTTAACTTTGTTGACTAATATATCATAAGCACGTTTGCAAATTTCTTTTCTGCGCTCCAATGTATCTGCTTGACCCATTTCATCAAAAGCCATAACGATAACTGCTGCACCGTATTGCTTAATTTTATGTGCATATTCAAAAAACTTTTCTTCCCCTTCCTTCAGAGAAATAGAATTTACAATTGCTTTTCCCTGCACACACTTCAAGCCTGCTTCTATTACTGACCATTTGGAAGAGTCAATCATAATCGGCACTTTAGAAATATCCGGTTCCGCAGCTATAAGATTAAGGAATTTTGTCATTGCTGCTTCGCTATCCAACATTCCTTCATCCATATTTATATCAATCACCTGTGCTCCGCCTTCGACTTGTTCGCGGGCTATTGACAGTGCTTCGTCATAATTATTATCCTTTATCAAACGAAGAAATTTCTTTGAACCCGTAACATTTGTTCTTTCACCTACATTCATAAAATTACTTTCAGGGCGCAGTGTAACTGGCTCTAACCCGCTCAGATGCATCAATGTATCCGGTTGAGGTTTTCTACGAGGCTTTGCATTCTTCGCTAATTCAGCAATTCTTTTAATGTGAGACGGTGTTGTTCCACAACAACCACCAACAATATTAATGAAGCCAGCCTGAAGAAAATCTTCTATCTGATGCCCCATTGTATGTGCATCTTCATCGTATTCTCCAAACTGATTCGGCAAACCTGCATTGGGATAAGCACTTACATAAAACGGTGCTTTTTCAGAAAGTTCCTCGAGATAAGGTCTCATCTCTTTCGCACCTAAAGCGCAGTTGAGACCGATGCTTAATAAGTCAACATGAGAAACTGAATTTAAAAATGCTTCCGTTGTTTGTCCTGAAAGCGTTCTTCCACTTGCATCAGTAATGGTTCCCGAAATCATAACAGGCATCTTGCGATTTATCTTTTCACAATAATTCTGAATGGCAAACAATGCTGCTTTGGCATTTAATGTATCAAAAATTGTTTCTATCAACAATACATCTGCTCCGCCATCTATCAGTCCGCGCACTTGTTCGGTATATGCAATAACCATTTCATCAAAAGTTACAGCGCGATATCCAGGGTCATTTACATTAGGACTTAAACTTAAAGTTCTATTCGTTGGCCCAATGGCACCTGCAACATATTTAGCATTTAGAATTTGTGATTTAGAATTTTCCTGATTAAATTCTTCAATAGCTTCTTTAGCAATTTTCGCCGATTCATAATTTAATTCATAAACAAATTCCTGCATATCGTAATCAGCCATTGCAATGGTGGTGCCGCTGAATGTATTGGTTTCAATAATGTCGGCACCGGCTTTTAAATATTCTTTATGAATAGTTTTAATAATCTGAGGTTGCGTAATCGACAATAAATCATTGTTGCCTTTTACATCTTTATGCCAATCGGCAAATCGTTTCCCACGATAATCTTTTTCGTCCAGCTTGTATTGCTGAATCATTGTGCCCATTGCACCATCAATAACTAAAATACGCTTTTCTAATTCTTCTCTTATGTCTGCCATATAGGTAAAAAAAATCTCCTCTAACTTTTAACGTCAGAGGAGATATATAATTAATTTGTTTTAAAATCTAAAAATAACTCTGACTTATCTGTTTCTGCAAAACAATTGCAGAACAGGAATTAGCACCTTCTTTAGAAATTGTAAATTACAATTTCTTAGGGTTGCTAAGGTTTCACAGGGCACTGTCCCTCCACCTTTCTGGATAAGTATATAAAGAACTGGCACAAAGATAATAAAAATTTACACTCCTTAAGAGTAGTATATTTTTAAATCGTTGCCTATATCTTTTCGATAGTATTTACCTTCGAATGTAATCATTTCAGCATTGCTAAAGGACTTTACTAATGCTTCTTCCATTGTTTTGCCATAGGAAGTAACAGCAATCACACGGCCTCCGTTTGTTGATGGTTGTTCGTTGTTTGCTGTTTGAATTGTACCCGCATGAAACGCAATGCTTCCTTCCACTTTATTTAGTCCTGTAATTACTTTACCTTTTTCGTACTCCTCTGGATAACCAGCAGAAACAAGCATTACAGTAGTTGCAAAACGACTATCTACCTCAAATGTTTTTTCATTTAAGTTTCCATTTGCAACACCTTCAAATAAATTCAGTAAATCAGATTTGATTCTTGGAACAACAACTTCCGTTTCCGGATCGCCCATACGCACATTGTATTCTATCACTTGCGGATTGCCGTTTACATTCATCAAGCCGATAAAAATAAAACCTTTGTATACAATCCCTTCTGCTTTCAAGCCATTGATTGTTGGAATAATTACACGCTCTTCTACCTTTTTTATAAACTCTTCGTTTGCAAAAGGAACAGGAGATATTGCACCCATTCCGCCAGTGTTTAATCCTGTATCCCCTACTCCTATTCTTTTATAATCTTTTGCTGCGGGCAGAATTTTATATGAGTTTCCATCTGTCAATACAAATACTGAAAGTTCAATTCCTTTCAAAAACTCTTCTATTACAACCTTTGCCGATGCATTTCCGAACTTAGCATTGGCAAGCATTTCGGTTAATTCTTTTTTTGCTTCCGGTAACGTTGCTGGAATTACTACTCCTTTGCCTGCAGCCAAACCATCTGCTTTTAATACATACGGCGGACTTAATGTTTCCAGAAACAAAAGGCCTTCTGCCAGCGTTTCTTTTGTGAATGTTTGATATTGTGCTGTTGGAATTTTATGTCTCAGCATAAATTGTTTTGAGAAATCTTTGCTTCCTTCCAACTGTGCACCATCTTTCTGAGGACCAATAACGGGAATGGTTTTCAACTGTTCATCAGCAAGAAAAAAATCGTGTATGCCTTTTACCAATGGGTCTTCGGGACCGACAACAACCATGTTAATATTGTTTTCCAATACTGTTTTCTTTACCGCTTCGAAATCAACCGGAGATATATTAATGTTTTTTCCGAATGCTGCAGTGCCTGCGTTTCCGGGTGCTATATAAAGGTTGTCACATTTTTCGCTTTGCGATAATTTCCAAGCAAATGCGTGTTCGCGACCGCCGGAGCCTAGTATAAGAATATTCATTTTATTAGTTGTTACAATGCTTAATTGTTAATTGCTGATTTTCGTAATAACAATTGGCAATATTACCAATTAAAACTCAAACTTATATCCAATCCCTTTTACGGTTTTAATAAAATCTTCACCCAATTTTTCGCGAAGCTTGCGTATGTGAACATCAATGGTACGGTCGCCTACAACTACATCACCGCCCCACACTTTATCCAGAATAACTTCTCGTGTAAATACTTTGCCAGGTTTTGAAGCAAGTAAATCAAGGAGTTCAAACTCTTTTTTAGGCAAACTTATTTGTTTGTCATCTTTAAAAATCACATATTTTTCTCTGTCAATACGGATGCCGCCTAAATCAACCTTTTCGGTATTTACATTTTCAACAATGCCTCCTCTTCGAAGCAATGCTTTGATACGACTACTAAGTACTCGTGGTTTTATTGGTTTATTAATATAATCATCTGCTCCCACATCAAAACCTGCAATCTGAGAATAGTCTTCGTTACGAGCAGTTAAGAAAGCAACCAGCACATTCTTCATTTCAGGCAATTCTCTAATCTCTTTACACGTTTCTATCCCGTCCATTCCAGGCATCATAACATCTAGAATTATCAAATTCGGGTTTACTATTTTTGCAATTTCAATAGCTTCCTTTCCATTAATCGCAGTATAAACATCATACCCATCCTTTTTTAAATTGTATGAAAGAAATTCGAGAATGTCTTCCTCATCATCAACTAATAAAACTTTATACTGAATATTCATAATTTCTAAATTTTAAGATGATGTAAATGTGCAAATTTGTTTTAAACGAAGTGTTAACTTATAATTAAGTTAATATTAATTAAGCTATTCGTTTAGCTGAATATCCTGTTTGCAAAATTAGTTATAAAAGACTAATAAGAAACAGAATTTAAGAAGTTGATGACAAAATAATTAAGGAAATTAATTTCAGTACTCTAAGTTAGTAGTCTATTTTCATATTTAAGGCCATTTTTACAAGAGTTTTATAGTGATTTTTTGTATTGAAGTAATAAGTTACCTTTGCTCCCTTAAATTTATAACGTTATCCTGAGCCTGGCAAAGGAGTAAATCTTTAATCAATAAAAGTGAATTATCTTTCTGTAGAATCGGTTTCAAAATCTTATGGGCCAAAATTATTATTTGATAAAATAAGTTTCGGACTTAATAAAAGTCAGCGTATCGGGCTTATTGCAAAAAATGGTGCAGGCAAATCCACCTTGCTGAAAATAATGATGGGCAAAGAGATTCCTGACGAAGGAAATATAACTTTTCGCAAGGATATCAGTGTTATTTATCTTGATCAGAATCCAATATTTGATGAAGACAGTACGGTGCTGGAAGCAATTTACAATACTAATAATCCGATGTTGAATGCGGTGCGTGATTATGAGAAAGCACTGGCGGATTTTGAAAAAGAATATAATGAAGGGACTTCTACACAGCTTGAAGAATGTTCGGCAATGATGGATAAACTGGAGGCTTGGAGCGTGGAATCAAAAATACATGAAGTGCTTCAACGATTGAAAATTGCTTTCCTTGATAAAACAATAGGTACACTTTCGGGCGGACAGAAAAAACGGGTTGCACTTGCAAAAGTACTTATTGATGAACCGGATTTATTGATTTTGGATGAGCCTACCAATCATCTTGATGTGGAAATGATTGAGTGGCTCGAAAATTATTTAATCTCTAGAGACCTGACTTTACTGCTTGTTTCGCATGATAGATATTTTCTGGATAGTGTATGCAGCGAGATTATTGAAATAGATGCCGGAAAGATTTTTCATTATCGCGGCAACTTTCAATACTTTGTGGAAAAGAAGGCGGAACGTGAAGATATGGAAAATTCGGAGGTGGATAAAGCAAAGAATTTATATCGGAGAGAATTGGAATGGGTGCGTAAAATGCCGCGTGCACGCGGTACGAAAGCAAAATATCGTGTCGACCAGTTTTATGAAGTGAAGGATAAAGCGTTCAGTAAAAAGACGGAAGAGAAACTGGAACTCTCTGTAAAGATGACCAGACTTGGCGGAAAGATACTCGAACTTATAAAATTAAGAAAGGCGTATGGCGAAACTCCGATACTTAATAATTTTTCTTATACGTTCAAGAAAGGCGAAAAGATTGGTATCATAGGGAAAAATGGTGTGGGCAAAACAACCTTCCTGAATATGATAATGGGCAAGGAACAACCGGATGGCGGGAAAATACAAACCGGCGAAACCATTGTATTTGGTTATTATTCGCAGGATGGTTTGACTTTGAATGAAGATAAACGGGTGATAGAAGTAGTTAAGGATATTGCCGATTTTATTCCGCTTGCGGATGGCAGCAAACTTACAGCTTCTCAGTTGTTGCAGAAGTTTCAGTTTAATCCTGATGTTCAATATAATTTTGTTTCTAAGCTAAGCGGAGGAGAAAAAAGGAGATTGTATTTAATGACTATCTTAATAAAGAATCCCAACTTTTTAATTCTTGATGAACCTACCAACGACTTGGATATATTGACGCTGGCAGTGCTCGAAGATTTCCTTACCACATTTCAAGGTTGTGTTTTAATTGTAACACATGACCGTTACTTTATGGATAAAATGGTTGACCATCTTTTTGTGTTCGAAGGAAACGGCGTTGTGCGCGACTTCCCAGGCAACTATACTGAATACAGAGATAAAAAAGAACAGGAAGAAAAACTGCTTCGCAAAGAAGAAATGAAAACTCCCGTTGTTGAAAAAGTACCGGAACCAAAAATTGAAACTCCTGAACCTGCAACTAATAAAAGGAAACCAAGTTTCAAAGAAAAGTTTGAATTCGAACAGCTGGAAAAAGATATTGCTGCTCTCGAAGAAGAAAAAAGAAAACTTACCGAACTATTAAATGCAGGAAATACCAATCATGAAGATATGATTAAATGGGCAGAAGATATAGGCAAACTGGAAAACGAACTGGATAATAAATCTTTTCGCTGGATGGAATTAAGTGAATTATTGTAACTATTACATTCCTTTCAAAACGCGTTCCGTTTTCTCGAGCATTTCATCCGTAAAATCCAAATGAGTAACAAACCTGATTGCTTGTTTACCAAAGCCTGTTGCCTTTATGTCATGTGAAGCAAGTTTCTTAACAAAGTCTTCCGGTTTTAATTTTTCATTCAAATTAAAAATAATAATGTTGGTATCTACAGGCAAAACATTATCAATAAAAGCTAAACTTTTCATGGTTTCAGCCAATTGTTTTGCTCTTTTATGGTCGTCTTTTAATCGGGTTATATTATTATCCAAAGCATAAATACCTGCCGCAGCAAGGTAACCGGCTTGTCGCATTCCTCCACCAAAAACTTTACGCACTCTTCTAGCCTTCCTTATAAACTCTGCATCGCCCAATAACACAGAGCCTACAGGAGCACCCAATCCTTTTGATAAACAAACGGAAATAGAATCAAATAGTTTTCCCAAATCAGCAGGCGTATAATCATTTTCAACAATGGCATTAAAAATTCTTGCACCATCTAAGTGGTATGCAAGTTTATTTTGTTTGCAAACTTCATTAAGTTCTTTCATTTTTTGCAATGAATAATAACTGCCTCCTGCGCGATTAGCAGTATTCTCGATACAGACAAGGCTTGTTCTTGTCAGCCAGTCGAAACAGGGATTAATACTTTCCTGTAACTGTTGCGCAGAAATCCGTCCTCTTTCACCGGGAATTAGTTTTGCCTGCGCACCCGAATTAAATGAAATTCCACCGCCTTCATAATTATAAATATGTGCTGTAATATCACATAATACTTCATCGCCCGGCTGTGTATGAACTTTAATTGCAATCTGATTTGTCATTGTTCCCGAAGGACAAAACAAAGCTTTTTCCTTCCCGAAAAGTTTGGAAGCTTTTTCCTCCAATGCAATTACAGTAGGTTCTTCAGCAAAAACATCATCACCAACTTCTGCACTAAACATTGCTTCCAACATTGCCTTGGAAGGTTTTGTAACTGTATCGCTTCTTAAATCTATTATCATATTGTTATTTGTAATTCGTTACTATTAATAATTCGCTGTCTACTTCTTTCTTGCAATCATTAAACCATCTCTTACCGGCAACAACATATTTTCAACGCGAATATCAGCATTAATTTTCTTATTGTAAGCATCAATTGCTTTTGTATCCACATCCATTTTTTCAGGAGCATCCAGTACTTTCCCACTCCAAAGTACATTATCTGCTATGATGTAGCCTCCGCTTCGCACTTTATCAAAAATTAAATCATAATAGTTGGCATAGTTTTTTTTATCAGCATCAATAAAAACAATATCAAACACCTCATTAATAGTTGGAATGATTTCAAGAGCATTTCCGATATAGTAATTGATTTTACTATCCATCCCGGCTTCAGAAATAAAGCCACGAACAATTTTTTCCAGTTCTTCATTAATATCAATTGTATGAAGTTTGCCGCCGTCCTGCAATCCCTGAGTTAAACACAATGCAGAATAACCGGTGTAAGTACCAATTTCCAGAATTTGTTTCGGCTGAATCATTTTGCTGAACATACTTAATACATTGCCCTGCAAATGTCCGGAAAGCATTCTCGGCATTAATACTTTGGCATGTGTTTCCCGATTTATCTTTTTAAGAATATGAGATTCCGGTCTTGAATGGGCCAAAGAATATGCTTCAATTTTTTCGTCAAT
>CAIRRW010000278.1 GCA_903881065.1 uncultured Bacteroidota bacterium | reverse complement strand
AGCCATTAGTATAGATTTAGAAACATATAACAATTTAGTACTTCACACAAAGGCTCCCCTCCCCTTTTTTCAAGGGGAGGGGCTGGGGGCGAGGTCTCAATGCCGTTAAATATATTTAAGTCGTCTATATATTTAATGACATTTGGCTACATTCAACTAAATTTGCAAAAAAAATAAACCCGAACATGAAATTAAATAGTAAGCGTCTCTTTTTAAGTTTTCTCCTCCTTTATTCCATCAATTCCTTTTCGCAAGTCTTCAAACCAGGAATTATTATTGGTTTATCTGCTACCGATGTCGATGGTTCTGATACCAGAGATAATGATAATGATTTCAATAAAGCAGGATTCACAGGTGGAGGATCATTAAATATCAAATTGTCAGATAAAAATTCTTTGCAGTTTGAGATTCTCTATACTCAAAAAGGAAGTCTTCAAAAGGGCGACTCTACAGGAAATGGATATTATAAATTGAATCTTAATTATGTAGAAGTTCCACTAATATTCAAACACAATATCGTTTTCAATATTAAGAAAAAGCGTATTGATAATTTCTATTTGGAAGCAGGACCCTCTTTCGGAAGATTAGTTCAAGTGCATCAGGAAGGTACTTCTGCATATGGAGGAATGTATGTTAACGATTTCAAAAATAACGAATTCGCAATTAATCTTGGCATAGGATGCAGAATAATTAATAATTTGTCGGCTGATATCAGATATTGTAATTCTATTACACCTGTTGTTACTCAGAATTCAAATAACTTCTCCAGTTCTTTTTTTTGGTACACTTTTAATAAAGGCAATAATCTTGGGTGGTGTTTCACCTTGAGATATGTTTTCAGTAAAAATAATGAGGAAAAGAAACTTAACGAGAAAAATATTGATTCGGACAATTAACCCACCATTATATTTGTTTTAATACCTACCATTTCAACAACTGTATTAATTATCCCGTCGGTGTCAAATCCACATTCTTTATGCAATTCCAATTGTTCACCGTGTTCTATATATTTATCAGGTATTCCTAGGCGTTTTACATGAGCACTATAATTATTGTCAGTCATAAATTCGATAACAGCACTACCCATTCCTCCCATAATACAGCCATCTTCCACCGTAATTACTTTAGTATGTTTTGTAAATACCTCGTGCAATAATTCTTCATCTATTGGTTTTACAAATCGCATATCATAATGAGCCGCTTTAATTCCCCTTGATTGCAATTGTTTGCATGCTTCAATAGCATAATTGCCAATATGGCCGATAGTTAGAATCGCAATATCTTCACCGTTTTGAATTCGTTGTCCTTTTCCTATAGTGATTTTACTGAAAGGTTTCTTCCATTCAGTCATCACACCATTTCCTCTTGGATAACGAATCGAAAAAGGCCCTTTGGTTTCTTCTAGCTGTGCAGTATACATCAAGTTTCGCAATTCTTCTTCATTCATAGGAGCAGAAACAATCATGTTTGGTATGCAACGGAAAAAGGCTAAATCATATGCTCCATGATGTGTAGCTCCATCAGCACCTGCAAAGCCTCCTCTATCGAGGCAGAATACGACGTGTAGGTTTTGCAATGCAACATCGTGTATCACTTGGTCATATGCCCTTTGCATAAAAGAAGAATAGATATTGCAAAACGGAACCAATCCTTGAGTTGCCAATCCTGCTGAAAAAGTAACGGCATGTTGCTCGGCAATACCAACATCAAAGGTTCTGTCGGGCATTGCTTTCATCATAATATTTAATGAACATCCACTCAGCATCGCAGGAGTAATACCCATAATTTTCGAATTCTTTTCTGCAAGTTCTACAATTGTATAACCGAATACATCTTGGTATTTCGGCGGTTGCGGCACTTTAGGAACTATCTTTATTATCTCACCGGTATCTTTATTAAATAAACCGGGAGCATGCCATACCGTTTGATTTCCTTCTTCCGAAAATTTATATCCTTTCCCTTTTTGAGTAAGGCAATGTAATATCTTTGGTCCAGGAATATCTTTTAAATCCTGTAATACTTTTGTTAATCGTTCTACATCGTGGCCGTCAACAGGTCCAAAATATCGAAATTTAAGCGACTCGAATAAATTACTTTGTTTGAGTAAAGATGATTTAATACCATTCTCAATTTTCGAAACTATATCCTGTGCCGAAGGTCCAAACTTGCTTATCTTGCCAAGCAAATTCCAAATTTCATCTTTTACTTTATTATAAGTATGGGATGTAGTAATGTCAGTCAGATATTCTTTAAGTGCCCCTACATTTGGGTCGATGGACATGCAATTATCATTCAATACAACAAGTAAATTGGAATGAGTAGTGCCTGCATGATTTAGCGCTTCAAATGCCATACCTGCTGTCATGGCTCCATCTCCAATAACTGCAATATGTTGTCTTTCCTTCTCTCCTTTATAAGCTGATGCAACAGCCATTCCTAATGCAGCTCCAATGGAAGTTGACGAATGTCCTACACCAAATGTATCGTATTCGCTTTCACTACGTTTCGGAAATCCGCTGATACCTTTATAAATACGGTTAGTTGCAAAATTTTCTCTTCTGCCGGTAAGTATTTTATGTCCATATGCCTGATGCCCGACATCCCAAACAACTTGGTCGTATGGTGTATTGAACACATAATGAAGTGCCACAGTAAGTTCGACTACACCAAGACTTGCGCCGAAATGCCCGCCCTTTTTAGATACTACATCAATAATAAATTGACGTAGTTCCTTACTCACTTCAGGAAGCTGATCTTCTTTTAACTTTCTTAAATCACTCGGATATTCAATTTTATCGAGCAGTTTGCCGGCTTTAAATTCCATTAATTAATGTAGCACATTTTTAATAATTAACAAAGATAATAGAATTATGTTTTGATGAGGTGGTTTTCAGTATAGAAAACTAAACATTTTGAATCTACTTTAATTGATTTGCTATACCAAGATATTTTGATCCGTTAATAGTATCTCCAATAGCTTTGTATGTAAGCCCTAAAAACTGAAATGCACCTTTATAGGTTGGTTTGAGTTGAGTTGCTGTTGTAAAATTGTCAATGGCTAAGTGCAAGAAAATACTTGCGCTGTCGTTCACTTTATTTCTAAGGTATGCCATACCAATTTCACCATAAGCACTTCCAAGGTTGCAGAAGGTATCGGCATCAAGATTATTTAGTTCTGTTGATTTTTCAAATTCAGCAACAGCCTCTCTAAATTTGCCAGTTGAGAAATAACAAGTCGCTACATTATTATGATACGATGCAGTGCCAGGATTAAGTGACATTGCACGACTATATTCCTTATAAGCCATGTCGTAATTCTTATATTCATACCAAATTCTTCCAGCCACATTATGCGCATCGGGCATCTGCTCGTAAAGGCTCATCAGCTTTTCAATTTCCTTTTGAGCGGTAGCGAACCTGTTTTTTCGTTCTTCATCACTTATCCCTATTAATGAGTCTTTCAGTGTGAGGTTATCAGCATGGAAAAGTAAAAGGTGGGTACTATTTGGAACAGTCTTTAAATCCGTTTCATACAATATTACACCGTTTCTCCATACCTTATTTCTTGCAATAGTTTTTATAGAAAACAATATTAATAGTACACCAAATATAAGTATCACCAACTTGTTTGCTTTCAAAATAACATTCCAATTGGGCGTTAATGTTTTGAAGTCGAGTTTCGCTAGTTTGCCTACAAAATATGCTATTACCAAAGAAAAAGCAATCGATGGAAAAAATAGTAGCCGTTCCGCCATATTGGTTCCAATAACCATGAAAATATTGGAAGCTATTGACATACTTATTAAATAGAACAAAATACAAAATGAAAGAAATTGCTTTTCTTTAAATTTAATAATGGCATATATTAAAAGAGCCATGTGAACAATTAATGCCAATAAAAAACCTGGATTGCCTAATGAAGTTACTACAGGGATAACATTAAATGAATAATCGCAGGATAATGGATGAGGAATAAAAAGGAGTAACAAGTATTTCCCTAATATATATATAGCACTTGCTTTTTGAGTAACAAAAGAAGTTGCCATCAATATTGGGTTGTCTGTTGGATGAATGTTGGGAATGCCAATGGAGCCCATCACTTTAATATGAAGTACTAAATAAGCGATAGCTGTAACTATTGTAAATACAGTGATTTTTAAATTTTCTTTTAATGAAGTCTCTGTAAAAAAATAAATCATCAATGGAACTATCGCTACATACATTATCGCTGATTCCTTTGATAGGAGAGCTAAGAAGAAACAAATAAGTGATGAAACTAATAGCAAAATATTCTTTTTTAGAAGATATTTATGAATGGTAAGCAATGAAATAAGTAGAAAGAAAGCACTCATAATTTCATCCCTACTCTTGATATTGGCTACCACTTCTGTATGTATTGGATGTACAGCAAATATTAATGCAGCGAAAAATAAGATATAAACATTGATTTTAATAAATCTTATCAGGAAAATAAAAAGCAAAACACAGGTAAGTGCGTAAAAAATAACATTCATCAAATGGCCTAAAAATGGCTTGTCAGGTGCTAATTGCCATTCAATTGCAAACATCACTTTTGTTAATGGACGATATATGCCATGATCATTATTAACAAATCCCTCCCGATACGATGAGGATAAAATCTGTTTGATGGAGTGAACTCCTCCCTTTGTTAATGTATTTTCTTTAATCACTGCAGCATCATCCAACACATAGTTATGATGTAAAGTGTTTTTATAAAGTAGAAACGAAACTATAAATAGGATAAAAGAAAGTATTACAATCAGTTTTTTATTATATGCGAAGCTGGTGGAACTTACATTAGCTGACTTAGTATTTTTATTTTTCTTATTTTCTTTTGAAGGTGCCATATTATTTTAAACGACATTAATTGTTGGAGACGCCACCATAAATATTTGATACTAAATCTTTATTTGCAGCCATAATAATTTTGCGTTTCAACGAAAGCTTTGGAGTCATTTCATTGTTGTCAATGGTCCACTCTCTAGCCAATAATTCAGGGCGTTTTATAGATTCGTAATGAGCAAGTTGTTTATTTACTTTTTCAACTTCTTCTAATATTCTTGCTTTAATATCAGTGTTTTTAATCAGCGCTTCATTTGTTGTATACTCAATATTATGGCGTTTACAATATTCCTTCAGGAACGCAAAAGCAGGAACAATAAGTGCTGAAGGAAATTTCTCGTTTTCACCAATCACCATCACCTGCTCTATGAATGGAGATTCCTTAAGTTTGTTTTCAATCATTACCGGCGCAATATACTTACCACCGGAGGTTTTAAATATTTCCTTTTTACGGTCAGTTATTTTCAGAAATCGATTATCAACAAATTCGCCAATATCGCCAGTATGAAACCAACCATCTTTGTCTATAGCTTCTGCGGTTGCATCAGGTCTGTTAAAATATCCAAGCATCACGTTTGGTCCTTTCACCAATATTTCACCATCATCAGCAAATGAAACTGTAACATCTTTTATAACAGGACCAACTGTTCCAAAGCAAATTCCTTTAGGGAGAAAATTATTTACAGCAATAACAGGTGAAGTTTCGGTTAAACCATATCCTTCCAAACAAGCAATTCGTGCAGCATTGAAAACACGTCCAAGCCGAGGTTGCAAAGCTGCACCACCTGAAGCTACTGCAACTACATTTCCTCCAAGAGCTTCTCGCCACTTGGAGAATATCAGTTTGTTTGCAATGTTCAATTGAAACTCGTACCACCATCCATTGGCTCCATTTGTCTCGTATCTTAACCCTAAATTAACCGCCCAGAAAAACATTAACTTCTTAATGCCACTTAATTCGGCCCCTTTTGCAATTATTTTATCATAAACCTTTTCAAGCAAGCGAGGCACGGTGCCAAATACTTGAGGCTTCACTTCTTTTAAATTATCTCCAATAGTATCTATGCTTTCTGCATAGTAAATGGAAACTCCTATATATAAATATAATGTACTCAACATTCGCTCGTATACATGATTCAATGGTAAAAAGCTTAAAGCTTTCCAGTTCGATGCAAATGGCGCCAACACCTGACAAGCAATGGAATTACTTATTAGGTTATTATGCGAAAGCATTACGCCTTTTGGGTTCCCTGTAGTGCCTGATGTATATAGTATAGAAAATAAATCGTTCGGTTCTATAGTGCTTTTAATTGCGTCAATCTCCTTCTCTTTTGGGTTTTGTATTCCGTCATTTACTAAATCCATCCAGTGTTTTGCTCCATCCACTTTATTAAATGTATAAACGCCCTTAACAGTTGAACTATTTGCAGCTACAACTTTCACTTTGTTATACAAATCGGCACTTGAAACAAAAACGTATTTAATTTTTGCATCACCAAAAATAAAATTCAAATCATTCTCACTTATAGTAGGATATATTGGAACACTAACGCATCCAGATTGTTGAATTGCAAAATCGGCAAAATTCCATTCAGGCCTGTTGTTTGAAATTATACCAATCTTGTCCTCGTGCTCAAGTCCCAGATTATATAAACCATAACTTAAATAATTTACTGTATCTGCAAATTGCTGCGTAGTATACTCAACCCATTTCCCATTTTCCTTTGCCGCCAAAGCATTTGGTTTATTATACTTCTCAAGCAATTGAGGTATGATGTCAAAAATTCTTGTTACTGCCATTCGAGCTTTATTTTAATGGTTTATTTGTTCAAACGTTTAGGCTATTTAAAAATTCTAAATTTTCAAATAGTCAAATTGGTACCTTTACGTTCTCAAAAATAATTTAAATTTTTGATTAATACACTTAATCTTCTCATTAAATGAAAACTAAATTAACCGAAAGTTTATCAATTGATTTCCCAATGATAATGGCACCAATGTTTTTGGTAACCAATGAAGCAATGTTAAAAGCTGCT
>CAIRRW010000277.1 GCA_903881065.1 uncultured Bacteroidota bacterium | reverse complement strand
TGATTACAATAAAGCAGAATCTGTTTTGGGCATTTATTTATAACATCATTGCCATTCCGATTGCGGCAATGGGATTATTGAGCCCTGCATTCGGAGCATTGGCAATGGCACTTTCAGATGTTATAGTCGTAGGAAATTCAATTCGTTTAAAAACAAAAAAGCTGAGTTGATATATGCAGGATAACAAAGCTTCACTTCCTATAAATTCTGACTATTCAACAAATATTCGTTATAATATTTTATTTCTTACCAAGTGGTATCCCAATAAATTTGATCCGCAACTGGCCATATATGTTAGAAAGCATGCGAAAGCAGTTAACGCATATTGCAATGTAATTGTAGTATATGCCTGCCAGGATGATAATCTGAAATCAACTTTTGAGAAAATCGTTTCTACGGAAAATGGATTTACAGAAATTACAATTTATTACAAAAAAAGTAATTCAATATTAAAGTATTTTATCAATCCCTATCGGTATTTTAAAGCAATCAGAACTGGAATAAGTGACGTTCAAAGTGGCATGGGACAAATAGATTTAATACATGTTACCGTTTTGAATCGTCCCGGATTGGTAGCTCTGGCAATAAAAAAATTAAAACACATACCTTATATTGTTACAGAACACTGGACCGGGTATGCTTCAGGCAACTATCAGAAAAAGAATTTTATTAAAAGATGGCTTGCAAATAGAGTAATAAAAAATGCTAGCGCAGTTACAACTGTTTCGGAAAACTTAAAACAAAATATGCTTGGGCTAGGATTGAAGAACACTTATTATGTTGTACCTAATATTATAGAAAGCATTGCTCCTCCCCCATCTCCAAACAATTCGAAAGTAAAAATATTAACGGTTTCCGATCTACTTGATTATAAAAAAAATATCAGTGGAATTATTAAAGCTGTGTATGCTGTTTGCCAACAAAACAAAAATATCGAGTATCATATTATTGGAGACGGTTCGGATATGGCAATGCTCAAAAGCCTTTCAGATTCATTGCAAATGACTGATAAGTTTATTTTCTTTCACGGGCGGCAGGATAATGAGTACGTTTATGAGTATATGAAAGAGATTGATTTTGTTGTCATCAATAGTAATTACGAAACGTTTTCGGTAGCAGCAACAGAAGCACTTGTAAATGGGAAACCTGTAATAACGACAATTTGCGGAGGTCCTGAAGAATTTGTTACTGAGGACTGCGGAATTTTAATTGAAAAGGGAAATCATCTACAACTGGAAGAAGCACTTGTAAAAATGATTTCTACTTTTAAAAATTACGACCCATATAAATTAAATAAATATATCTCTGAAAAGTTTAATTACACTGTTATTGGCAAGCAATTTTATAATATTTACAAACCAATAATAACAAGATTTACTGTTGGTTTGTCAGGAAAAAAGCTGAACATTAATCCCGAATGGCAGGTGTTGGATGTAGGTAGCGGACATCGTCCTAATAGAAGAGCAAATGTATTACTTGACAATGAACTTGATGAAACGGAACATCGTTCAGGGAAGAAAGCGTTTATCCCTGCTGATAAAAAAATGGTTGTCGGCGATGCCCTTAATATGCCTTTTAATTACAAGGAGTTCGATTTTATTATTGCATCGCATATTGCTGAACATATTGACAATCCAGAACAATTTTGTGAAGAACTTTCAAGAGTTGGTAAGAGAGGATATATTGAAACTCCCGGTTCGTTTGATGAATTTTTCCTTAATGAACCATTCCACAAATGGATTGTAAGTAAAAAAGGGAATTGTCTTGTATTTAAAGAAAAAACTAACTTTAAACCGTTTTCCGATTTTATTTATGGATTAATATATCTGAATGAAAACCGTACAGGACATAAGTCGTTTCATTCTTCAAATCCATTGCTTAAAATAATTTCGAAAGTAATGAGTAAAATTTGGAAATATATCCCAAACTCTTATACCAGATTTTATTGGGAAGGCACAATTAATGTAAAAGTATTTCGAAAAAAACTGCCATATGAGTAAGTTAAGTAAATTAATAAAAGCATTGTCATTAGTCATTAAGCAGCCATCATTGTTTAATAAAATTATTGATAATGCTGACGTAAACAAAGAGGAGATCATTAAAAAATATAATCTTCCGGAAGGATTAAGAACAGTTGATATTTTAGACTTGGTTCCTGAACTGAAAGAAACAGTTTCTCCTTACAGTTCAGTGGATGGTGGTTCAACTCCGATTGATTTGGCTTTATTAAAAGGGTTGGCAAGAAATTTAAAGGATTGTAATTATTTGGAAATTGGCACCTGGATGGGCGAAAGCGTCAGTAATGTAGCAAACGTAGCAAAGTATTGTGTGACTTTAAATTTACCTGACGAACAAATGTTAAAGATGGGAGAGGATAAAAAATATGTTGATCTGCATCGCTTCTATTCTAAAAACCTGCAAAATGTGAATCATATTCAAGCCAACTCTCAAACATATGATTTCAGTTCTCTTCAACAGAAATTTGATTTGATTTTTATAGATGGTGATCATCATTACGAAAGTGTAAAAAACGATACTGAAAATGCATTTAAGTTATTAAAAGACAACACTTCTATAATTGTCTGGCATGACTATGGAAACAATCCTTCCAATGTAAGATGGGATGTACTTAAAGGAATCCTTGATGGAACACCTGCCGAAAAGAGAAAGAATTTGTATCGTGTTTCAAACACTTTATGTGCAGTATACATAACGAAGGAAATTAAATCAAAAGGAAATCAAGTTTTTTCTACTCCCAATAAATATTTTTCAATTTCAGTTAAAGCGAACATATTATAAATTAATCGAAGTATATTACATTTATAAATATTAATGTTGTAAAACTGATGTGATTTATATACATTTGTACAATAAATAATTAATTTACATTAACTTTTAATTTAAAATGCTATGAATAAAAATTTACTATTTGGAATTGCGATGATTCTTGGTGGTGCTGCTTTAGCGCAAAATTCCGCTTCGATTCCAACTTCAGTTACACCGCTAAAGGTTAATCCTAAATTGGCAAAATTAGCACTTCCTTACCACAAAAATGAACAATTAGGGGCAAACTCTTTTGAGTCTATGGCTTATAATTCTCAACAGAATGTTCATCAAAACGAAGCAAAGGTATTTTCCGGTTTAAGAATTGGAACGACTCAATATCAATTACAAACAAATGCTTCTATATGTAATAGAATGGTTTTAAGTTCTGATGGAACGATTGGTGCAACTTGGACCATGTCACAACAAAATAATACCACTTGGACTGATAGAGGTACTGGATACAATTACTTTGATGGTACAAGTTGGACTTTTGGTTCTGCAGCATATGGTACAACAACAACAGTTGGACCTACTACCGCAGTAGAAGCCGTGAGAACTGGATTTACAAATTTAGGTCTTACTTCTACAGGTGAAGAAGTAATTGTTTGCCACGAAACAGCAGTTGCAGCTATTCATTTGGATTCCAGACCTGCAAAAGGAACAGGAACTTGGACATCAGCCGCAGTTACTGGCCTTTCTGATACCTGGGCTCGTGTAGCAGTTGGTGGTGCAAATGGAAAAACATTGCATGTTATCTCTAGCTCAGGTTTAGGAGGTGGCGCATCTATGATCACATTCCATGGACAAACAGGTTCTGTTAATTACTCCCGCTCGCAAGATGGAGGAACTACTTGGGATATCGTAAGGTATATTATTCCTGCAATAGATTCATCTCACTACTTAGGTTTCGGAGGAGATTCATACGCAATTGATTCAAGAGGTGATACTGTTGCAATTGTAGTAGGAGGATTTGATGTGGATGTTGTGTTATTAAAATCTGTAGATAATGGCACTTCTTGGACTAAAACAATCGTTAAAAAATTCCCTATTCCAATGTACACATCTGCAACTATGTATACAGATACTCTAAATCCTTTGGCAGCTGCAGAAATTGATACGCTTGAAACTAATGACGCTTCATTAGAAGTGATGTTGGATAATCAAGGAAAAGCTCATGTATGGTATGGCAAAATGCAGGTAAGTTGCTCCACTCCTGGAACTGCAACTGGTCAAGGTTTATCTTATTTCCCAGCAACTCAAGGTTTAATGTATTGGAACGAAAATATGGGAAATGCTAAACCTGTAATGATCACTTCTGTATTGGACTTGAATTATAGCGGACACCCTGCTGATGGAATTTTAAATGTAGATTATGATAATACAACTGCAGGTTTGCTTGGGTTCGGAACATATCAAGTATCGTTAACATCTTTCCCTAGTGCAGGTATAGATGCTTCAGGCAAAATATACCTATCTTATAGTGGACTTTTCGAAGGGGTGAATGACCAGGGAACCGCCGTTCCAGGAGCAGGAAGTGCAACACCTGGGAAAAGTTTCCGTCATACTTACTTAATGCGTTCTGATGACGGAGGAACAACTTGGTGTGGCCCTACTGATATAACTGATCCTGATATTGCATCAGGTAATTATGATTATCACGAAGGTGTTTATGGAGCGATGCCGAAACATCTTGATGGTTCTTTTGTACATGTTATTGTTCAAGACGATAACTCCGTTGGGCATGGTGTAGCTTCATCGGGAACAACAGTTGATCCTCAAGGTGGCCCTGCAGATATACTTTATTATAAAGTTCCTTCTTCAGATATTGTATGTGTTACAGGTGTAAACGACATAACAAAGACTAATGTTTCTGTTAATTTATTTCCTAATCCAGCAAGTAATTCAGTTAGCTTGAAATTTAATACTACTAAAGTTGCTAAAGTAAATATCAAAATTTATAATGGAATTGGTCAAGAAGTTTCCTATTTTTATAATCAAACAATTGTCAATGGTACTATTTTAACGATCAATCTTGCAAATTACAAAGCAGGTATTTACTTTGTAAATACGTTAATTGATGGGAAAACATTCTCTCAAAAATTAATTGTTGAGTAAATCTAACTTAAAAAAACTC
>CAIRRW010000276.1 GCA_903881065.1 uncultured Bacteroidota bacterium | reverse complement strand
CGTATTAATTTCTATATCCAAATACTATTATTTTTATGTCATAAAGTAATCGGATATAATACCTTTGTGTAAAAAAATAATTTTGAAGAATCGTTTTCTTTATAAAATCAGTAAACCAAAACAATATTTAATTAGTTTTTCACTAATAATATTTGTTTCAGTAATCTGTTTCCTGCTTTCATACCTAATAGGTTATAAAATTGTTGCACTGATTCTATTATTAACAGTTTCATTAGTTGCAATGTTTTTTGATATTATGCCTGTATTGTTCTCAGCAATCCTAAGTGCCTTAATATGGGATTATTTTTTTATTCCTCCCAGATTCACATTTACTATTGGCAATGCCGAAGACATGCTTATGTTTTCAATGTATTTTATTATTGCTTTAGTAAATGCTGTACTAACAAATAAAATAAGACAAATAGAGAAAGAAGCTAATAAGAAGGAAGAGAAGGAAAATACTTTAAAATTATATAATACTTTATTTAACTCACTTTCTCACGAGCTCAGAACTCCAATAGCAACAATTATTGGAGCAACTGACAACTTGCAAATTGATAACAGTAGGTTATCTGATCATCAAAAAAACGAACTTATCAATGAAATATCGAAAGCCTCACTTCGATTAAATCGTCAGGTTGAAAATTTATTAAACATGTCAAGACTTGAATCGGGAGTAATTCAGCCTAAAAGAGATTGGTGTGATATAAATGAGTTGGTTTATTCGGCCGTAAAGCGTGTTATGCAAAATAATATCTATCAAAAAATAATTATTAATATCAATCCTGATATTCCTTTGTTTAAAATTGATAAAGGAATGATAGATCAAGTGGTTTATAACCTATTGTATAATGCCACACTTTATACTCCCGAAAATAGTACAATAAATATCTCAGCACTGTGCCATATTGATGTACTGAAAATAATTATTGAGGATAACGGGCATGGATTTCCTACTGATGAAATTAAAAAAGTATTTGATAAATTCTATCGATTAAATCAGTCAAAGGCGGGAGGTACTGGTCTTGGGTTATCAATCGTAAAAGGATTTACTGAGGCTCACAATGGAACTGTGCGTCTTGAAAATAAAAAAGATAGTGGTGCTGTTTTCACAATTGAAATACCTGCCGAAACAACTTACATAAACAATCTTAAAAATGAATAATCCTGAAATATTAATCATTGACGACGAAGTTCAGATTCGTAAACTGCTGGAAATAACACTTCAAAGCAACGATTATAAAGTTGCAGAAGCTGCTACAGCTAAAGAAGGATTGATTAATGCAGCTAATCATCCTCCTGATTTAATATTGCTTGATCTTGGTTTGCCAGACGAAAGTGGGCATTCCCTCTTAAACAAATTACGGGAATGGTATACAAAGCCTATTATTATCTTAACTGCACAGAGTAGTGAGGAAGATATTATAAAAGCATTGGATAATGGGGCAAATGATTATTTGATAAAACCTTTTCGTACCGGAGAATTGCTTGCTCGTATCCGTTCGGTACTTAGAAGTTCTTCATCACAGGAAGAAAATCCTGTAATTATTACCAATGATTTGCATATAGACCTATCCTTACGTACTGTAAAGAAAAACAGTGAGCAGGTAAAGCTAACTAATACAGAATATTCCTTACTGACACTATTGGCTAAAAACGAGGGAAAAGTATTGACACATCAATACCTGCTTCGCCAAATATGGGGACCAGGTTTTATAAATCAGTCT
>CAIRRW010000275.1 GCA_903881065.1 uncultured Bacteroidota bacterium | reverse complement strand
GGGAAAAGTTGATTACCGAGGGGGAAATAATTTTACCGAAGGGGAAAAGTTAATTGGCAAAGGGGAAAAAAGATTATTACAGGGGGAAAGTTGTTTCCCCCGGAGGAAAAGAACTTTATCGAAGGGGAAAAGTTGATTAGCAAGAGGGAAAAGTTATTTCCCCCTTACAAAAGAAGTTTGCTGGAGGGGAAAAAGTTCATCCCCCTTACAAAGGAAATACGATAATCACACTTTCGGGTATCGAAAGACAAATATTAAACATTAAAAAGCCGGCACACCGCACTGGTCATTTATTGCCACAGGCAGATGGTCCTGCGTTTGTTTGCATAGGGTATAGTTCTGGAATAGTAACAGCTGTTGCTACTTACCCAAAAAATCCTCATGTATTTGGCAAACCTGCTGGCATGGATATTGGGCTGAAAGTGGCATACACTAATGTATGCGAAGCATTGCCGGCTCCAAGTGCTTTTAATCTGTTGCCCGATGAAACAACTACTGAATTTGAAGTAATTATTCCGATTGCTATGCTTGGTAAACTACTGAGCCTAAAAGGCACCTATAAAAATGCAAGAGGTGAAGAAGGTAATGAAGGATTTACTTTTATGATGGTGGTGTAATTAATGAAATTCTAAATTCTAATCTCTAAATTCTAATTGTAATCCTTAATCGAAACGAAGGATGAAACTAAAAAAGCTCCGTAATTCTACGGAGCTTTTTTACTGCTGAAAGCAGTAATTATAATTCAAATCAAACAAACAATTTACTTAGTCAATTCACCGCCTTTATAATTTTCGGTTTTAGTTACTTTCCCTTCCTCATCCATTTCTTTCCAGGCACCTTCCTTTTTACCATGTATATATTTGCCGTTAACTTTTAATTTACCGCCTTCAAAATATTCTTTATAATCACCTTCCTCCTGATTATTTACCACATTAACTTCCGATTCTACATCACCATTTTTATAAAATGTTTTTTCATACCCGTCAATCATCCCTTTCTTATACGTGTATTCCATGTTCAATTTTCCTTCGGTATTATACCATTGAGTAGTTCCTTCGCGCAAGCCTTTTTTGTAATTCCCTTTCTCCTGAATTTTACCATCGCTATAATATAAATTACGCACACCGTTAAACACTCCCATCTTGTAATCTATCTCCGATTTTGGTCGTCCTCCATTGGAATAGGCTATACACATACCATTAAGCGTATCATTCACAAAATAATCCTTCTCATTTATATATCCTGTTCTATCGAATTGAAAGCTATAACCATTCTTTCTGCTGTTTTTATATTCGTCAATTGTCGAAACCAAGCCACCCGGAAAATAACCAACCCATAAACCTTCCTTTTTATCATTTTTATATGTCCCGATATAATCATTCATAGGAAGTTTTTCTTTCCAGATTCCCGTCTTTTTTCCTGCTGCATCCATTTTGTTGGTATCGGCAGGCATAGTTGTAATTGCCTTTGTTGAAAGGCTAAATAGCAATACTGTTACAATAGATAAAACAATCTTTTTCATAAATATTAATGTTAGTTTGTGGATGCAAAATTCATATTTTTCAAAAATATTTAAAAGAATTTCGCTGTTAAATTTTGTTAAGCACTAAAGCCATTTTTTTCTTTTAAAATAGAATAGTAAGGAAAGTATAATTGTAATCATCACCACCCAAACAACATAATATCCAGATTGAGTTTTCAGCTCCGGCATATTATCAAAATTCATTCCGTACACCCCAACAATAAAGGTAACCGGCACAAATATAGTAGTGATAATAGTGAGTACTTTCATTATCTCATTCATCTTATTGCTCACACTCGATAAATAAATATCCATCATTCCCGAAAGTAAATCACGATACGTTTCAACAGTATCAATTACACGTACAGTATGGTCGTGTACATCGCGCAGATAAATATCTGTTGAAGGTTTTATCAAAGCTGTTTCACTTCTCTCAATATTGCTAATGAGTTCGCGCATTGGCCAAACAGCTTTACGAACAAAAATCATTTCACGTTTCATAAAATGAAGCTGTTGCATCGTATCTTTTGTTGGCTCTGTAATTAATTTTTCTTCTAGTAACTCGATTGCATCACCAATCTTTTCGAGCACATTAAAATAGCAATCTACAACCGAATCAATTAACGCATACGCTAAATAATCGGCACCCATTTTCCGTATTCTTCCTTTGCCCAATCGTATACGGCTGCGTATTAAATCAAAGGCATCGCCACCATCCACTTCCTGAAACGAAATAACCATTCCATCCATAAGAATAATACTTAACTGCTCCGAGTGAAGCTCAGTATCATAGGTAATCATTTTCATTATTGATACCACATAATTATCATAATCCTCAAATTTCGGTCGTTGGCTGGTGTTTACAATATCTTCGAGCGTTAGAGGATGTATGTTATACTGCTTACCAATCTGCTCTACCAGGGCAGCATCATGTATTCCATTCACATTAATCCACTTTATCATATTTGGATTTAACTGATTCATACACTCCTCCCAACTCGAAAAAGTAGTTTCTACAAACTCATTTTCATTGTATGCTATAAGAGTAATATCTACTTTTTGAGTTTGGTCTTCACCAAGGTACACAACGGTTCCTGGAGGAGCTCCTGTTTTATTTTGCTGTTCTCTCATCTGATCAGGATAAATTTTTTATCATTAATTGTCGTCATTATCCTCAGCAACATCCTCTTTAATTTTTTTATTTTTATTGCCTTCCACCACAATTACAATTTCGCCTTTAATAGTTTTTGTTTTAAAATAATCAGCCAATTCCTGTAACGTACCCCGTTTATTCTCTTCAAACATTTTGGTCAATTCGCGCGATACAGAAGCTTTTCGCTCGGCACCAAAATATTCTATAAATTGTTCAAGTGCTTTTACCAAACGATGAGGTGACTCATAAAAAATGATGGTACGGTGTTCATTTATTAATGATTTAATTTTTGTCTGACGTCCTTTTTTTTGAGGAAGAAAACCAAGAAATACAAACTCATCACTTGCCAATCCTGAATTTACAAGAGCCGGTACAAATGCAGTGGCACCGGGCAAACACTCCACTTCAATACCTTTTGCAATACATTCGCGAATCAATAAAAAACCCGGGTCGGATATTCCGGGAGTGCCTGCATCGGTTATCAATGCTATCTTTTCGCCGTTGGCTATCCGT
>CAIRRW010000274.1 GCA_903881065.1 uncultured Bacteroidota bacterium | reverse complement strand
GTGATAATGGTAATAATTCCGGGCGCTTCATTAACGTCAATATCCGTATAACTTGCAATGGATACTTTGTTTTCGATTGTTGTGTTTTGTTGAGCGTCGTTCAGAACATCTATTGAAGGGGCAAGGAATTGAATTTGTGAAGTATCACTCTGAATTTGACCGATAGCATTTTGAAGGACTAAAATAATGCAAACAAGCAGTAGTAGTTTTTTTACCATGTATTCGTATTAAAGAATTATTTTATTCCAAAAAATAATAATCAAATTTAGAATATCCAATTTGTAAATTTAAAACAATTAGACAAACATAAGATTATTTAAGAATTAATAGAATATTTAATAGATAAATTCAATTTAATGAAACAATCATTTTTTTTCATTTGCCTATTTTATCTAATTAGTTTTTACATTAAGTTTAAATGGAATTTATTCCTGGTTCTTCTTTTTCACCATTGTCAAGATGGTAGCTATTGCTACTGTTTCACCAGTATCATCATATACATCCACCAGCCATTTAACGATTCCTTTTGCAATATCGTCTTCCGTTTTCTTCTCCTGATCCACCTTTTCTTTGCAAGTAAATCGAACCCCAATAGTCGCTCCAGGGTAAACTGGTTTTGTAAATCGACATTCGTCAATACCATAATTTAATAATACTGGACCTTTTGGAGCATCCACAAAAAGTCCTGCTGCACGCGACAGTATATAATAACCATGTGCTACACGGCCAGTAAATATGGTGCCTTCCAAAGAATTTGCATCCATGTGCGCATAGAATTTATCTCCACTCAATTCAGCAAAGGCTTCAATATTTTCAAGTGTTACTAAATGTGTATCTGTTATTAATGTCTCACCAATTTCTAATTCTTCGAAATAACGTTTAAATGGATGAACAGCGGCCCATCCTAAATCCTTCCCAAAGGGAAGGACTTTCAGAGCATCACTAATTTGTTTGATTGCTCCTTCGATATCTCCTATTATTTCTTCATTTTTAAATCTGATTACTTTAAATCCTCTTTCTGTAAGCCATTGAGTTCTTACTTCATCGTTTTCTTTATTTTCTGGTAGTTGATGAATTAATCCATCCACTTCAATAATTAGATTTTTATCGAGGCACACAAAATCAGTTATATAATTTCCAATAATATGTTGTCTTCTGAAATGATTTCCTTCAATTCCATTTCCTTTCAACTGCTGCCACAATATCGATTCCGCTTCGGTTGGGTTACTTCTATTTTCAATTGCGAAAGATTTTAACAATTTATAAAGTATTGGGTCAGCCATCACATACCCAGGTCCGGCTCCCTTCCCTTTGGGAAGGGCTGGGGATGGGATCTGAGTCTGTCTTATTTTATATTTCGCACCATTTTGATAGGTGTTAGAAATATTAGTAATGGTAGTAGGAGAGCCTTGTATGGCGGTACGTTGCAGATAATGAAACACGCCACGCTTGCCACCCATTTCTTCTCCACCACCTGCTCTGCCTGGCCCACCGTGAGTAAGCATAGGCATTGGCGAACCATGACCGGTACTTTCCTTAGCACAATCAGCATTAAGAACCAATATACGGCCATGCATACAAGCAGCACCAAGCACAAATTCTTTTGCTATCTTATCATCACCAGTAATAATAGAACATACCAATGATCCTTTGCCCATCTTCGCCAGCTCTATTGCTTCGCCAATGTTTTTATACGGCATCACCGTACTCACCGGACCAAACGCTTCAATGTTATGACAATCCTGAAACTTAAATGGATTTTTATTCAGGAAAAGTATCGGCGACATAAAAGCGCCTTTGTCTTTATCTGCACCTGTTACATTAAAATTATTCATGTCGCCAAAAATAATCTCCTGTGTTTTCGCCAGTTGAAATACTTTTTCTGCCACTTCTCTTTGTTGTGATTTACCTGCCAATGCGCCCATGCGCACACCTTCTGCATTCGGGTCACCGATAACGGTTGTAGCCAATCGCTTGCCAAGAGCTATCTGCACATCTTCCACCAGGTTTTCAGGAACAATTATTCTACGTACTGCAGTACATTTTTGGCCTGCTTTTGTAGTTATTTCGCGTTGTACTTCTTTTATGAAAATATCAAATTCTGCAGTTCCCGGCACAGCATCTGGCCCCAATACACAGCAGTTTAACGAGTCGGCTTCCATATTAAACGGCACTGCTTCCTGTATCAATCTTGGATGTGCTTTCAACATCATTCCGGTACTTGCCGAACCTGTAAACGTAACTATATCCTGCGATTCCACATGGTCGAGTATTCCGTTGGCACTGCCGCAAATTAATTGTAATGCTCCGTCAGGTAATATTCCTGAAGCTGAAATTTCCTTAACCACTGCTTCCGTAAGAAACGATGTAACCGTTGCTGGCTTTACAATTGCCGGTACTCCAGCAAAAAGATTAACCGCTATTTTCTCCAGCATTCCCCATACTGGAAAGTTAAAAGCATTGATATGAATCGCAACTCCTTCTTTGGGTACACATATATGATGACCTATGAACGTGCCATTTTTACTGAGCTTTGCCACATCTCCTTCCAGACAAAATGTTTCGTTAGGGAATTGGCGACGAAGACTTGCATAGGTAAATAAGTTTCCTATTCCACCTTCTATATCCACCCAACTATCAGCGCGGGTAGCACCTGTAGCCCAGCTTAGTTTATAAAACATTTCTTTTTTCTCCTGCAAATGTATAGCAAGTGCTTTCAGCATTCGCCCTCTTTCCTGAAAAGTAAGTTTACGTAATGCCGGTCCGCCCACTGTACGCGCATAGTTCATCATCTCAGCAAAATCCAATCCCTTGCTTGATGCTGTACCTATTGCATCTCCTGTAATCGCATTAAATAATGTTTGTCCTTCGCCTTCGCCGGCAGTCCATTTGCCGGAAGCATAGTTTTGTAGTTTCATATATTTTTTACTTATAGGGTTTTTTATAGAGGTTCAAATGTAATTAAAAATGTGTGAAATTAATCAATAAAAAGCCCCGTATTGCTACGAGGCTTTTTTAGAATTTAGATATTAGAATTCAAATTACCTTATTGAGGTGTAATAATTGCCGGCTCGCTGTAAGTTAAATCTCTATCGGTGCCCATTGCGAATGAAGAAAATTTATATTCGGCTTTACTTTTCAAATTTGCAATGATACCATCTCTTTGACCGGCAGCATAAAAAAATTGTACCCATTTCGAAGGATCAGCTTCGGTATTACTTGTTAGGGTGTACATTATCCCATATTTTATACTTTTAACTGGAATATGAGAAATCAAAAAACCGATTGTTCCATTTATTTTCTGAATTGAAAGTGTTAAAACAGTGGCATCTAATTTCTTTTGCGCTTCCGATTCTTTAGCCAACGGATAGCCTGTTTTGTTAAGCAGCGTTATTGCTCCTGCACAAAAATTATTAAACCAAGTGCCATTGGTGGTAACAATTGTTTGAACTGCTGTACGTGCTGCCGAAATATCCGCACCAATACCATCATAATAAGGTGCAGTGCGGGCATCATCAAAAAGAGTAATCGCTTTTTTAAATGCAACCAAATCCATTGACGTATCAGTAAAAATACCGATATTTATCATTAACACTTTATATATAAGGACAACTGCCTTATAAAATTCATCTTCGGTATGATTATCGAAGTTGTAATTAATTTTCGCTCCTTTTCCCATTTTATTTATTGTTTATTGTTGATATTACTATTGTTTATTAAAATATATTGTGTTGTAAACTGTTTATTATGAGTAAATTGCAACCTGTATTGTAATTCCAATTTAAAATTTCACTCTTTTACCGAACAGTTGTCTTTTTGCTCCTCCCAGTCATCTTGACGCTCCTCCCAGTCATCTTGATGAACCTTCCAGTCTTCTTGATGAACCTTCCAGTCGTCTTTACGTGCCTTCCAGTCATCTTGATGAAGCGTCAAGTCATCTTGATGTTCCTTCCAGTCGTCTTTGGGCTTCTTACAGTTGTCTTGAAGCTACTTCCAGTCATCTTCTAGGTCTTTCCGGTTTCCCTTTCGCTTATTACCAGAACACCTCTTTCAGAAATCCAATAGGTTGGATGTAAAATGTAATTCAATGAACAAAAATCTTGCTTTTAAATTTTGAGGAAAGCTTCCTTTAAAATCATTTTATCTTTAGTAAGACAGATTTAAGGAAGAAGGGGCACAGAATTTTACTGTTAAATTACCCGCTAACTTTGAATGTATCTTGATACGTTTCTTGTTTCTGTTTGTAAAAGTAGAATAAACTATTGGTTTAACAACACTTTAATTTTCTTTTTATTTCTAAAGACTTAATACAGATTGAAATTGTTTTGGTTTCTTAGTACATTAATATAGTGTGCAGTGGGTAGGAATAATTTAAAATAGATTTTGAGAGGGGGGT
>CAIRRW010000273.1 GCA_903881065.1 uncultured Bacteroidota bacterium | reverse complement strand
TTATTCATTTCTTCCTGAGTTAAATTTTTACCTGATTTTATTGACAAATTTCGGGCCATAGAACGTGCAAGGTTTTCACGTTTGTTGGATTTAAGTTCAATCATATTCTGTTTGTAATTTTCAATAAGCCCTTCAAGCAAGGCTACAGAGTCGCTATTGGCGGTATCGGCAGGGATGCCATGAATGATAAAAGTATTTTTTCCGAACTCACTTATATCAAATCCCATTGCCTTAATGTCAGTCTCCAGTTCTTTTACCAGTGCAAAATCGACAGGATTAAATTCAATTGTCTTGGGAAATAATTCCTGTTGAGTAGATGATTTATGTTTTTCGAACGCATCTAAAATATGTTCATACAAAATCCGCTCATGCGCTCCCTGCTGATCAATCACCATAAAACCGGTTTTGATGTGCGTCAATATATATTTGTTGTGAAGCTGATATGATGATTTTAAATTTGATTCGTGAAGCTCGTTATCCCAATCGGTATTGATGGTTTGCTGCGAATCTTCTTCTTTTTTTATTTCAAATTCCAGTTGATTATCGGCATGACGGCTGTACATTTTTTCCCAATTGGCACGGTTGGATAATTCGCGCTCGGAAGGTTTAATGCTTGGCGAACTGTCCGTTTTGAAAGGGTTGTAATTAGGGTCAACAGTAATTGTTGGTTGTTTATAAACGCCATCAACAGGCTTAAGTGGCATATTATAAAGATGTGCTTCCTGATTAAAATCGATGCTGGGAGCGATGTTGAACTGACCCAATGATTTTTTTATTGCTGAACGAAGGAATGCATAAATAGCTTTTTCATCTTCGAACTTAACTTCTGTTTTTGTTGGATGAATGTTGATATCAATTGATTTTGGGTCGACTTCCAACATTAAAAAGTACGAAGCATAACTGTCGTTTGGTATTAATTGCTCAAAAGCCGACTGAACTGCATGGTGCAGATAAGCCGATTTAATAAATCGTTTATTCAAAAAGAAAAACTGTTCGCCACGTGTTTTCTTAGCAAAATCGGGCTTTATAACATATCCTTTTATGTTTACGATGTCGGTATTTTCTTCAACAGGAACTAATCTGTTGTTGTAAGAATTTCCGAAGACAGCCATTAGCCGCTGTTTGAGGTTGCCGATTGGCAGATTGAATATCTCGGTATTATTATGATGCAAAGTAAAAGCAACGTGAGGATTGGGAATGGCGACACGCTGAAACTCATCAATAATATGGCGCAGTTCGACTGTATCTGTCTTTAAAAAATTACGGCGTGCTGGTACATTGTAAAATAAATTCTTCACCGAAATGCTTGTTCCTTCGGGGCAACTGCAGGCTTCCTGACTTTTAAGTTCGCTGCCTTCAATATCAATTTTAACTCCTACATCATCACCTATCCGTCTTGTTTTTAATTCTACCTGTGCAATGGCGGCAATGGAAGCAAGTGCTTCGCCGCGAAAACCCATAGTACGGATGGCAAACAAATCTTCTGCTTTGCGGATTTTTGAAGTAGCATGCCGCTCAAACGACATACGGGCATCAGTTTCGGACATTCCGCAGCCGTTATCAATAATCTGAATAAGTGTTTTTCCGGCATCTTTCACAATCAGCTTTATGGATGTGCTGCCTGCATCGAGTGCATTTTCCATCAATTCCTTTACGGCAGATGCAGGTCGCTGAACTACTTCACCTGCCGCAATTTGATTGGCAACCGAATCGGGTAAAAGCTGAATTATATCTGACATATTGATGTTGGCACTATTGATAAAGTGCAAAGATACGAAAGGGGTTGTATTTGTTTGGGATTTGAAAATTTAATTAAGTTCAAATTCTAATTCCTATTACCAAAATGTCATCAGTTTGTTCTAAATCTTTTCTGTATTCTATAATAAATTTATCTAAAGCAGTTTCCTGTTCTGGCATTGATAAATCTTTAACTGATAAAATTAATTCTCTAAATCTTTTCTTTGTCAACTTCTTTTGATTTTCTCCACCAAACTGATCGGCAAAACCATCGGAAAAAATATAAAGTTTATCCCCAATGTTCAACGAAAACTTATGAAATGTAAATGAATCACGATTATCGCTTCTGGCGATAGGTTGTTTATTAGGTTTTACTTCTATCAGTTCATCATTTTTAATTAGCCATAGTGGGTTATTAGCACCAGCCCAAGTTAGAAGTTTAGTTTTTGGGTTATAACAACATAATGAGATGTCCATCCCATCATTTATCTCTTCTTCGCTTTTGGCAAAATTTTCAATAACTAATTCTGCTGTTTTGGTTAATATTTGCTCAGGACTCCTTAATCCGAACTCACGCACAGCTCTGTTAAGAGCGTTATTGCATATTACACTTACCATAGCGCCTGGAACTCCGTGCCCAGTACAATCACAAGCTGCAAATAATATTAAATCATCACTCATTTCGAACCAGTAAAAATCTCCAGCTACAATATCTTTAGGCTTATATAGTACAAATGAATCTTGAAGATGTTTCTGGATTATCTTTTTAGATGGTAATATTGCGGTCTGAATCCTTTTGGCGTATGTTATACTATCTTTAATATTTTTGTTTGATTCCGAAAGTTCCTTTGTTCGTTCATTTACTGTTTCCTCTAATACTCTTTTTTCTTTAGCGATTTTTGATGTCCGATAATGAATGAACATATAAATTGCAATTATAAAAACAATAATAGAAATAGTATAAAACCACCAAGTTTGCCACCATGGAGCCCTTATTGTAAAGGTAAACAACACTGAATTCTTATTCCATACATTATTGCTGTTTACCGCTTTTACTTTGAATGTATATGTATTTCCTGGGGCTATGTTTGTGAAATTTGCTTCAGTGCTTGTGGAAAGGGGAGACCAGGCCGTATCTTGTCCTTCCAATATATATGTATATAATATATTATCTGTTGTAAGTGCCTTGAAATTTATTGTTAAGTGATTATCCCTATGAGAAAGTGAGAGTATTTTAGGCAAATTGTTTTTAACATCTACCGAATCCGAATACTTTTTCCAGTCAACTGTTTTATAGGACAATAAAATATCAGTTAAAATTAGTTTTGGTTCGGATGTATTAGGAAAATCAAATTTCCTGTTATATCCACATAAACCATTATTTGTTCCAAACCAAATATTTTCTGGATTGTTTTTAGAGAATTCAATGCTAGTTACTTCTCCTCCTTTAAATCCTTCATGTTCCCCAAATCGTCTAATTGACTGAACATTTAAATCTGAAGTAAAAACAATTTTATTAATTCCTTTATCCGTTCCTGCCCACAAACATTTATCAACATTGTCCCAAACTAAAGCTTCAACTAAATTAGAGCATAATCCGTCATTTGAAGAAATAGTTTTGAATTTTTTTCCATCAAAACAACTAATGCCTTTTTCCTGTGTCCCGAAAAAGAATGTGTTATTTTCATTTTCTGTAATTGACCAAATCGCTTTATCCGCCAACCCTTCTTTAATAGAATACGAAATAAATTTTTCTCCGTTATACATTAGCACTCCTTTATCTGAAGTTCCAATCCAAATGTTCCCTTTAGAATCCTTAAATAGTGTCAGGATATTATCAGATGCAAAACCATTCTTCGTATTATATTTTCTTATTTCATTGTCTTTATTAATGCAAAACAATCCAGAGCCAAAATCAGCAATCCACATATTTCCCTTATTGTCGAAAGCAATTTTAAGGGGTACTTGAATTTTAGGTTCTTCTGCTATTGTTATATGTTTTTTAATGGAAAAATTCTTGTCTCCTTCTTTTTTTAGTAGATATATTCCGTCGTTTACAACACCCGCATATATATTCCCTTCTTTATCCTGAGTAATGGAAAGAATATTCGAATTTTTTAATTCCTTAATTGTTGAAATTTCTTTTTTCTTATTCAACAAATTCAACCCAAAACCTTGTGTTCCTATTAATAAAGTATTTGTATTGTCAGTATGAATTCCGGCAATTTTATTACTTGATAAGCCCTGCTTATCGGTATATGTAATAAATGATTCATTGTTAAATAAATCTACCCCAATGCTTGTACCTATCCAAATATTTCCTTCATAATCGCAATTCAACGAATAAACTTGGTTAGAAGACAGTCCATTGCGTTCAGCAAATGAAGTAAAATTGCCGTTTTCATATTTTAGTATTCCTTCCTGATCCGTGGCAATCCAGATATTATGTTTTCTATCTTCCAATAGGCTATATATTTTATTCTCTCTCGAATACCTTTCTGGAAGTTCAATCTTCTCGAATTTTGTTCCATCATATTTTACAAGTCCATTTTGCACAACTCCTCCAAACCAGATATTACCTTTAGAATCTGCCAAAATGGAATAAAATGTTTTATTACTTACTTCATTATACATTGAATAATTAATAAATTTTGTACCGTTATACTTTGAGATACAGCTATCAGTAACAAACCAATAATTACCATCTTTGTCTTTTGTCATTGCAAAAACCACGTTTCTTAAAAGTCCATTTTCTTTATTAAAGGTTGTTATTTTCTTTCCATCAAATTTCGATACCCCTCCTGCTTCAGTTGCAAACCAAACATTGTTAAGGTCATCAATAAATATGGAGTGAATATTAATGTCTCGAAGTCCTTGTTTCTTTGTATAATTTGTGAATTTTATACCGTCAAATTTCGAAACTCCTTCAGTAGTGCCAATCCAAATATTTCCATTTTGATCTTCATTTATGCAAGTAACATTGTTGGCAATCAGCCCGTCAATATTAGTATAGCTCTTAAACAGTTTGCCATCAAACCGGCTAACTCCCCCCTGAATACCAAACCAAATATAACCTCGACTATCTTGAAATATGCCGTTAACATTTGACCCTGCCAATCCTTCTTTCGTTCCAAAATTCCTAAAATTGTAAAGTTGACTGTGAGCGATATTTACTAACAAGCAGAGGAAAATAAGTACGGAATATTTAATCGTTTGCTTTTTCATTAAAACAAATGTCTGAATTTAGTATTGGACAAATTTATAATTATTATGTGACGAAAACAGTTATTTTTGATATTTTAAAATCTAAAGCATTTCAATTGAAAATATATAAGAAGTGGATGAGAAAAAATTATCAGGACTAAACGTTATGTTTTAGAAATAGTCGTCTGTTCAATGCTCTGCAAAATTACATTACATGCAATTATTATTTCATCCTCAGTTATAATTAATGGCGGTGCAATTCGCATTGAATTTGCATTGAACAAAAACCAATCGCTGATAACACCATTTGCAATACACCGGTCAATAATGGCTTTATTAAATTCAAAACTTTCAAATTCCACCGAAAGCAATAAACCCTTTCCTTTTATTGATTTTATTTTTGGATGAATAAGTAAATTTCTGAACAATTGTTCCTTAGCTGCCACTTCCTCCATCAATTTCTCTTCTAATAAAATAGATACAACAGCCAAACTTGCTGCACAACAAACTGGATGTCCTCCGAAAGTAGTAATATGGCCAAGTATTGGATTATTAGTTAGTGAATTCATTATTTCATTCGAAGAAATAAATGCGCCAATTGGCATCCCGCCGCCCATTCCTTTTGCAATCGTCATAATATCGGGGACAAAACGATAGTGTTCAAAAGCAAATAACTTACCCGTCCTACCAAATCCACATTGAATTTCATCTGCAACCAACAAAGCCCCAACTTCCCTACATCTATTACTTAATTCTTTCAGAAAATCATTTTCTGGAACAATAGCACCAGCTTCTCCTTGGATCGTCTCCACAATTACACAAGCCGTTCGCTCCGTTATTTCCTGTAAATCAGCAATATTATTAAATAGTATTTGTTTTACATCAGGTAAAAGTGGACGAAAAGCATTCTTGAATTCTTCATTTCCCATTATACTTAAACTCCCTTGCGTGCTGCCATGGTAAGCATTGTTGAACGAAACAATCTCCGTTCTGCCCGTATATCTTTTAGCAAGCTTCATTGCTCCTTCTATTGCTTCACTTCCCGAATTTACAAAGTAAACCGAACTTAAATTCTTCGGTAATAATGATGTTAAAAGAGTAGCCAATTGTACCTGTGGACTTTGGATATATTCTCCATACACCATAAGATGCATGTATTTATCCAATTGGTTTTTTATTGCCGAAAGTACCTTTGGATGACGATGCCCCACATTGCTCACCGATATCCCTGAAATCAAATCCATGTATCGGTTTCCATGCACATCGGTTAAATACAAACCATCTGCTTTTTCAATTTCCAAAGCTAAAGGCATATCAGAAGTCTGTGCAACGTGATTGAAGAATAACTGTCGTTGGGTAATCATTTGACAAAAGTAAACAAATACTCAAGACCAATTTATAACTAAATATTCTCTAAAAACTGACAGAGTTCTGCTGTTCAGGATTCTATTTACAATAATTCAATGATTTAGTCTGCTTAAAAAAACATAATTAAATCCAAATCATAGTTTGAAACAGTTCGCAAAGCTATTCGTATTGCTCGCGGACCTCTCCGTTTGGTCAGCTAACCTCTTCGTATTGGCAACGAACCAATCCGTTTTGTCAGCGGAGCTCTCTGTTTTGCCTGCCGACCTCTCCGTTTTGCCTGTGGAGCTCTCCGTTTTATCAACTAATCTCACCGTTTAATCTGCTAACCTTTAAGTTTTTTGAGTAAATTTCAATAAAAAAACCATCAAGGTTTTGAAAGCCCTGATGGTCATAAATTAAATATGCTTCGATTAAGTTATTTCAGATGCTTTAAATTAACAGCATAAAGTACAATAAAAAGCACATCAAAAATAACAACCAATCCAACAAAAACATTTATTGCCATTTGACCATTCTCCCCAAAAGCACTTGCAGATGCATACATAACGCTCATACCGCCAGTCAAAAGAGTAGTAATATAAGGTAAAAGTTCCCCGAAGATGTATATAAGAAACCCCATCTTTTTAAGTTTCCACATATAAATTACTCCAATTAATGAAATAACAGGAGTAATCAAACTAAGTATAGCACTAAGGTTTTTATACTGCATACTGTCAAGTATTGCCTGATAAGCTATCGGGTTATTATCCTGTAAAGTTTGCAGATAAGGATTGCTCGCCATAATATCATCCGCTGAAAGAAACAGGTTTTTTAATCCCATTAATGCGAACAAAATCATTATTCCGCACATAATAAAACTTAATATACATAATACTTTCAGAAATTGAGGGCGTTCATTCAACTCTAATGTTCCACTTGATAAATTTTCCATGCCTTTTTATTTTAATTGAAAATAATATTTGAAAAAAATCCCACCCCGATAGTCAGGATGGGATTTGATTAAGAAGAAATAATCCTACTTCATGTGTTTTAAATTAACAGCATAAAGAACTATAAACAGAATTGCAAAGATTAACATCATCACTGCAGTAACACCACCAATTAGGCCAAGCCCCATTAATAATGGCAAGATAGCTTGCGTTACTTCAAAAATAGTATAAATCCAAAAGCCAAGTTTCCTTTGTTTCCACATCATTAATACTCCTATTAATAATGGGATATTAAAAATTGCTTGTACCAATGCAGACATAGCCATTTTCGGATAATCTAATCCAATAGCACTTGCCATTGCATTCATAGCATTATTTAAATCCTGTCCTGTATCTGTTTTTAACCCACCGAACAAATCTCCATTGGCAGCTAGAGCCGAATAGGAAAAGTAATTAGTAATATTTGCTATAATACTTATTGCAATGCCTACAAAGGAAAGAATACAAAGAACAGTAATAAAAGTTGGCCTTTTTGCAGGTTCTAATGTAGTTGTTTGTTCCATGATACTAAACTGTTAAAATATTAATGTTGATTAGCAACAGAATCAATTGATTTTGCAGCTGCTTTAGAAAGAGAATCCATACTTTGGTTCAATCCTTTTTCCATTTCCTTTTTGAATTTGTCGCCAAACATGTCTCCAGCTTGTTGTGCTTTACTAATACCCATTACAAGCATAATAGTGAAGATGGTTGCAACTAATCCAAGTATCATACCTGTAATTGCCAACCCTTTTTTGCCTCCTGTTTTACCAAGTTTCATCATTGCCATCACGCTTAAGCCTGTACCTGCAATGCATAAAATTAGCCAGAAGATACCTAATCCGTATCCTCCTCCCAATAACGCTTGTCCTGCAACTACAATTGCAATAACAAAATAAAATACCAATGCTACTAAGGAGATTACAAATCCTGCTACTCCCATTCCTTTACCTTGCGGTGTTTGCTGTGTGTTTGATTGTTCCATGTTTAAAAAATTAAGTTAAATTAAATTAATGAATTATTCCGCTAAGTAACTTAAAATAGCATTGCATCACAATTATATTTATTAACAATTACTCTACATATTAACAATTGATAAAGTTAGAATATGTTGTTTTATCGATTAATAAAGGATAGTCAAGGATATTTCATTGTTTAATTAAATTTAAATATTATAAGTACTCCACTTTATATAATTAGTTACCTGATTTTTGCTTGCAGTAGTAAGTTTTTGAATAGTAGCTATCTTGTAAAATGAGTTTGTTTTAGGAATTAGTGTTACTTCCCGCCCTACAGAACCGGTAAAAACAGTCAATGTAAGCGGAACATTTCCAAAATAGCTGCACCATTCACTAAAGTTGGTTCCTGAACCATCTGGTTTTACCTGCATATTATTAATGGAAATTATATCATCATTTACAGCAATTCCTGCTATATCGGCAACAGAATTAGGGTAAACAGCCAATACTTTTGCTATGCCTCCAACTTCATTCGTTTTTATTCCAAGAGCATGTTCGGCAAATCGCCAGGAAGGATTAACAACCAGTTCACATCCTATATATTCAGCAGCTTCGTTTAATATTGAAGTATAATCAGCTGCCTTATTTATGTAAATATTATATATAGTATCAAATGATGAGTTGGCAAAATGTTCGACCACTCCTTTATAATCAGTATCGGAATAACCTTTATTTTTTAATGCAAACTCCGTGTATAAAAATCGCATTACATCATCCAACGTATTTTTGTTGTTTGAATTCTTTCTGATAAAAATATCAGTGCAAAAAGCAAGCAAACTTCCTTCATCATAAATAGAAGTTTTGCGGTTAGGTATTCCCGGGACATAACCATCAAGCCAAGTATCAAATGAAGAATCAGCAACTGATAAATTATAACGTCCGAAATTATCAAAGTGTTTTTGCAGACGCTCATTCAACGCTTTAAAATATTGTTCTTCATTATATACTCCGGAACGTAGAAGCAAGTAATCGCCGTAATAGGTGGTAACACCTTCGCAAACATATCCAAGTTTCGAATAGTTTTCTTTTGTATAATTATATGGATGCATCTCAACAGGGCGAATGGTTTTAATGTTCCAAGCATGATATAATTCGTGACAGCTTACTCCTAATAAATCTTCATACAAATCACCTTTCATTAAATTATAACCTGGTCCTAATGCAATAACGGTAGATGTTGTATGCTCTACACCGTGATAAAATCGTGTCGGTAATATCTGAAAAAGAAAATGATATTCTTCGAACGGAGCATGTTTCATACTCTCCAGTTGATGCAAACAGAACTTTGAAAAATCAGTTGAAAGTTTCTCCCAATTAGGTTTACATTCTCCCTGAAACCAAAGATTGAAAGCTATATCATTGCAAACAATTTTAGTATGCTGCAGCGTATTGCTTGCTATAAAAGGAGAATCAGCTAATTCATGAAAGTCTTTTGCAATAAATTGTTTTTTATTTGAAACTGAAGTAAACGATTTCAGACCTATTGCTACTTTATAATCTTCAGGTAGTTTCAAATCAAGTTCGCAAGGTTCATTTATCCTTTCGGGAATATAAACGCAGCAGTTTATCGGATTCATATATAATTGCGAAGAGTCCAGATAAGTAGAACCAGCATTCAAATCAACTGCATAATAATTATATTTAATATGAAGCGACAAAATGCCTTTGGTCTGTACCTTCCAGCAATCCTTTGTTGTTTTCTGAAAACTCAATGCATTACCTTTCCCATCAAAGGCAGCCCATTTCTGCACATTCTTCGCAAAGTTACCAAGCTCATATCTTCCCGGTCGCCACGATGGCAATTGAATTAATACTTCATCCTGTTTTATATTATCAGCAATAAATTCTATGTCGATAAAATGTGTATGCGGTTTTTGATAAGAGATAATATATTTCATTTCTGAATTGTTTATGATTATTAAAGAGCGCGAATTTACTAATTCATAATTCACCCCAACATTCTTTCTTTACAATGAAACAAAATAAATTACTAATTTCGCACCTCTCAAAATAATAAACAGTATAACATAAAACAATATAAAATGAGTTATGATTTAATAGTAATAGGAAGCGGTCCCGGCGGATATGTGGCAGCAATAAGAGCATCTCAATTGGGTTTAAAAACTGCAATTGTAGAACGCGAAAACCTAGGTGGAATATGTTTAAACTGGGGATGTATCCCAACAAAAGCATTATTGAAAAGTGCTCAGGTATTTGAATATTTACATCATGCTGCCGAATATGGCATCACAGTAAAAGGCGGAGAAGCAGACTTCCCTGCTGTAGTAAAACGCAGCAGGGACGTGGCTGACGGAATGAGCAAAGGTGTTCAGTTTTTGATGAAGAAAAATAAAATTGATGTTATTACAGGAACAGCAAAAGTGAAAGCAGGTAAGAAGATTGATGTAACGGGTGCCGACAGTAAAGTAACAACCTACGATGCCAAACATATCATTATTGCTACCGGAGCGCGTTCGCGTGAGTTGCCAAACTTGCCAATTGACGGTAAAAAGATTATCGGTTACCGCGGTGCAATGGTGTTGCCTAAACTTCCTAAAACAATGGTTGTAGTAGGTTCGGGAGCTATCGGCAGCGAGTTTGCTTATTTTTATGCAACTATGGGTACAAAAGTTACGCTTGTTGAATTCCTTCCATCAATTGTGCCTGTTGAAGATGCTGAAGTATCGAAACAACTGGAACGTTCGTTCAAGAAAATTGGAATTGATGTAATGGTTAATTCATCGGTGGAAAGCGTGGATACTACAGGGAAAGATTGCAAAGTAAAAATAAAAACCAAATCAATTGAAACAATTGTAGATGCTGAAGTAGTGCTTTCGGCAGTGGGAATACAGGCAAACATTGAAAATCTTGGTTTGGAAGAAACAGGAATAGCTACCGACAAAGGCAAGATATTAACCAACCCGTATTATGCAACCAATATCCCCGGATATTATGCAATAGGTGATTGTGTTGGCGGACAAGCATTGGCACATGTTGCAAGTGCCGAAGGAATTATATGTGTGGAGAAAATTGCTGGACAAAATCCTGAACCATTGAATTACAATAACATTCCGGGATGTACGTATTGCCAGCCCGAAATAGCATCAGTAGGATATACCGAAGCAAAAGCCAAAGAGGCAGGTTACGAATTGAAGATTGGTAAATTCCCTTTCTCTGCATCCGGTAAAGCATCTGCTTCGGGAGCTAAAGATGGTTTTGTGAAACTTATATTTGATGCCAAGTATGGCGAATTATTAGGTGCTCACATGATTGGAGCCAACGTTACCGAGATGATTGCCGAGATTGTTGCCATTCGTAAACTGGAAACTACAGGACACGAAATTATTAAAACCGTTCATCCTCACCCTACCATGAGCGAAGCCATTATGGAAGCTGCCGCTGCTGCTTATGGCGAAGTTATCCATTTGTAAGAATGCTCTTTATTATATAATAAGAACGCCCGACAGATATTGTCGGGCGTCCTTATTTTTGCCTATAGAAACTTCAATTTACTAGTGGTAACCAATAATTTGAAATTGGAAACTTTTTATTTTTTTCTCGGCAGTTTTTTTATCCTTACCATATAAAAGCCATCAAAGCCTTCACTTGGCAAAATTTTTCGGTCTTCCAGAAACTCAAATTCGTTTTTGTGGTTATTTAAAAAAGTAGCTATCTGATTCTGATTTTCACTTGGCAATATGCTGCACGTAGCATACACCATTATTCCTCCAGGTTTTAACATTTTTGAATAATCAGTAAGTATTTTCTGTTGAATCTGTTTCTTTTCATTGATAATTTCTAAACTTAGCTTCCACTTGTCATAAGGTTTTCGTTTTAGCACACCCAATCCCGAACAGGGAACATCCAGTAACAATCTATCGGCAGTATTACTTAATTGCTCCACTTCTTTGTCAATGATCAATCTTGATTTAATAATGGTAGCACCTGCTCGGACAGCACGTTTGTTAAGTTCTATAAGTTTTTTATCTTCCAAATCCATCGAGATTATTCTGCCTTTATTATTCATCTCTGCAGCTATATGCAATGATTTTCCACCAGCACCAGCACAGGCATCTATCACAGTCATTCCTTCTTCGAGCATCATAAAAGGGGCAACTAATTGCGATGAGGCATCTTGTATCTCAAACAGTCCTTGTTTGTACTCTTCAAGAGAAGATAATAAGTAAAATAAAACTAGATAGTATAAATCTATTCATTCGGATAGTTATTAAAACCTGACAAACCTAAGTATATTTTATTTTGAAAACAAAAACTTATATCAGTTTTGATATTTACTTTATTTAAAGTCCAAAACTTATTACATTGCAACTTCTTTATTTAGCAAACTCCTTCATTTCCTTAATTGCAGCAGCGATCGTCTTTTGAAAAGTTTGTAAATCTTCTTCGTCAATGTTACTAA
>CAIRRW010000272.1 GCA_903881065.1 uncultured Bacteroidota bacterium | reverse complement strand
TAACATTAATGATATCATTTGTAACATTTTTATTCGTGCCGATGTTCTTTAAAAGGCAAAGTGGCAATTCAATTGAAAATACTGCAAAAAAAATTGCTGAACTTCGTTGTACGGCTAAACAATTGAAAGTGAATTCAAATTCTGCAGATATTGAATTAAGTAAATAGTTAGAAAATCAGGCAGAACTATTATTAAACCGAATGGAAAAAGATAACTCTTCGGAGACTGATAAAAAGAAATTTGCAGAATTTCTATTAGTTTCTATGTGCGACTGTAAATAGTTTCATTTTAAAGTTATTATCAATATAATTATAGAAAAACTTTTTGCCTTCTCTTTTTTTACAGTAAAATATTAATTATACAGTAATAGTGTTTAATAATTGCTGAACACCATTAACTACTTACCATTTTATTTAAAAAGATGAGGCACAAATCTGCTTCGGTTATCGGTAATTAATGTATTGGATTCTCTTATTCCCATACCTGCTGCTTCCTGGTCAATCATCCAGCTGCCAATAACAGGATAGTTGCCATCAAATTCAGGAAGTTCGAATAATTTCTGATATACAAATCCTTCTTCACCATAATCACCGTCGGTAGAAGCAATAACATCATCCGTAACGATTTCTATATTTGCTCCTTCACGCGAATAGATAGGTTTCTTCACATAATTGCCATCAAACTTATCTGCATCAAAATAAGTAGGCAACAAGTTAGGATGATTAGGATTCAGTTCCCATAGAAGAGCAAGAATAGCTTTATTTGACCAAAGCATTTTCCAGACAGGCTCAATCCATTGCGTAATATTAGAGGATTCTATAAAACCATCTGCAAACGTTTCATTTATCAACCATTCATAAGGATAAAGCTTGAAAATAGTTGCGATACGATTGTTATCCAAATCAACAAAATATTTATTTTGATTATCCCAGCCAATATCACTCATCAGAATAAACTTGGTGGTTAAGCCTGCATTCTGTGCTGTCTGGGCGAGGTATGCCACAGTCATAAAATCTTCGTTGTTGTCAAGGTGCGCAAAGTAAACGGTTTTATCAACGTAATGTTTCAGGTCTGCCCATTTGGCTTCCAGTTTATTATGTATAGAATTAAACTGATCATACATCGGAAACTTATCCTGAAGCCAATACCATTGAATAATACTTGCCTCAATCAATGAAGTAGGAGTATCGGCATTATATTCCAGCAACTTTATGTTTTTTCCGTCATACCCCAAATCAAATCGTCCATACAAAGCAGGCGGTTCCTTGTCCCAGGCATCTTTTATCAATTGAATTATAGGTTCCTGAATCTTTAATTTATCAAACAGATTATTATCAATAATATGTTGTGCGGCATCTAAATAAAGCTGATGCAACACATTGGTTACACGTTCTATTTCATCAATCTCCTTAGAAGAAAATTCATAGTATGCCGATTCATCCCAATATAGCGAACCATCATCCAGCGTGCTATATATCAATCCTTGTTTTTCGGTAGTTTCTTTCCAGTTGTACCGTGGCGAAATGCTTATTCTTTTCATATCTATATTTTATTCTCCAGCACCACTTGAATGTCCGCTGCCACCATGGCTACCGCTTTCGGCACTGCTTCCGAAACCGCCACGCGACACAGAAGAAGAATAATGTACTCCGGATTCAGGAGCATACCCACCGCCATAAACAGGCTGACCTTAACCAAAACTGCGCCCTGCATAATACCACATATATGGCGACATGCCATAACCATATCCCGGACGGTAATGATTGTATTCATCTCGGCAATTGCAAAGCGAATCGGGCATCACTCGGCCTTCTTTATCTACACAATGACGGTAATGTTCGGAATTACTACAGGAAGCAATAAAAAGAGAAGCAATACCAACGAAGCCTGCAATACGGATGTTTTTACTTTTACGATTTTTCATACTTCAAATGTATTAAAAGTTATATATATGATTAATCTTTATTTCATCGTTTTGGTGTATTTCCATAAATGAGATGTGAATAAATATATTATTTGAAGAATAATATATTTATAATCAAAATTAGGTAATTATTATTTTGTGTAATGATATGTGCGCAAACTAATATTTAAAATGAGTTGTAAATACAGGAACCGTTCCTATATTTTTAGGTAGGTATTAATTGCTTAAAAAGCAGAATAACTGGTTTTAAACTATGTCATTTAAGTTTTAAGTAATATTAGTTGGAATCTGCGCAATGTTGTTTTAAGAGTTCCGAAAGCGTTGGCGATTGGAGCGAATGTAACGGTTGGGTTGTATGTTAAAGGGAATGGCCGTTGCTGGCTAATTATTCTTATTTCGATAGGCTTAAATTAATATCAAAAGGTACTGTTATTGATTTTATTTTTGGAGGATCCATTTCACAAAATGTATCATGCCATTTCACAATCATATTTACTTTTTGCATATCTGTAATTTTACCGTTTGGCATGCGGTCCCAGGTAATATCATAGCTGTCCTGCGAGCCTGCTTTAAGCACTATTAATGATGGACCTGAAAACAAACCATTTGATTTTGCACATGGATATTCGTTGTTATCAGGCATTAGCACTGTTGGTTTATCAGTAAAAATAAATCCAGTTTTGGTGCCTGTATACGCTACATTAAACTTCAATTTAGTAGCATCTGTTTGTTTGTAGATATCTGTATTTTTAATATTAAATGGTCCGACAGAAAATTCTGTTTTTGAGGAAGGTAAATTAAAGTCTTCACATGTTATACTATTTCCTTTAGATAAAATTTTATAAATACCATCAACAATAAAATTGCAATGCTCACTCGAATTAAAAACACCCATAACATTTACCACTCTGAAATCGTTTTCGATAGGGGAGATTAATAAGTCCTTTTCATTTGGCATTACCTGTTTATCACCATTAACAAATTTACATTCCGAGAATTTTACCAATATGAAATCATGAGTTTTGTTAACTACTTTAAATTTAAACTTCACCTGTTTATCATTTGCTACGGCACTTTGAACGGAAATACTAACATCAGGGTTGTCGGTTATTTCGGTATTATTATAAAATAGTTTTGCATATGTTTTCGTTTTGTTTTGAGCATTTACCAAACCTGCTGTCAATACAGTTAAAATGCATATTAAAATTATTTTTTTC
>CAIRRW010000271.1 GCA_903881065.1 uncultured Bacteroidota bacterium | reverse complement strand
CTTATTTCCCACACGAAATTGCCAAGCAACGTGCGTGGTTAGTGAATTACAGAGCACAGATTGCAATAGATGGTTCGAGTGTTGGATTGTCTCCCTCTCAAATTTCTGATGAGCAGGGCTATTGCGATGCTATGATTAAAGAAATTGATGCTGCCGATGCCATGCAGGTAGCAGTAACAGCAAAAAACAAGGAACGCGATGAAATGATTGCTACTAACATGGCAACTTTGCGTCCGGCAATTCAAACAATTAAAAAGAACAGCGGCTATACCGATGCTATCGGTAAAGACCTTCGGTTGATTGGCAGTGAAATAGTGATTGACAAACTTACAGTAACCACAGCTATGAAATTAGCGAAAGTGCCTTCTGGTGTTGATATGAAATTCACTCTCGAACATTGCGCAGGTGGCAACATCTACAGCAAACGCGGTAAAGAAACAAGTTTCACTTATTTTAAAACCGTTACTCATCCTCACGCTATTGATACCCGCCCGAATATTGACCTGGCAAGTCCTGAAGAGCGCAGCTATTATACCTTGCTGTTGATTAACGATGTGGAAGTTGGCATTCCGTCGCCCACGCAAAGTATTAATTGTTAAGATTAATTTAAAAGCAGAAAGTCCCGTTCTTCAATTGAAGAACGGGACTTTTCTTTTACAATGAAAAAACAATCACTATCGTGTGTACTTTCGTTCCTGATGACAGGCAGGCGTACACGAACCGCCGGCATCATTTGCATTATAATTCATCTTGAATTCCCAACTTCCAAAACCTACTTTATCTTTTATTAAATGAGCATTATTAGTTGCATGTGGGCTGTGGCACATAGTGCAGCTTCTGCCTTTTTCTCCGTGAACATGCACATAATGAAGATTTCTATCGCCATTTCTGAAATTGGTGATGGTAGTTTTTTCAGCCTGCACCAAATCCATTTCATGACATTCCCAGCATAAACCAAACGAATCAACATTCACCTGCAAATAATTATTAACAGGGAAAGCAAGATCCAACAATCTATAATCCTTGGAACCATGCGGATTATGACAAGTTTTTGAGCAGGTTTTAAACGGAGGGTGAAGTGTTTTACTTGTTTTAGCAAGTTTCTCAATATCCGGCAACGTTTTAGTAGGGCTCACCGCAATTGCTTTGTTATGACAACTCAAACAAAGATCTTTCCGCTTTGCTACCAGCAAACCCTTTTCGTCAGCCGAGTGCGGCGAGTGACAATTAGTACATGATTTTTTATCATTAACTACTTTATGTACAAAAGGAGAATTTGCAATCTGTTGTTTCTTTTTATCATGACAAGAATAACACAAGTCGGAAATATTATTTATCAGTGAAATAGCAGTTTTAGGATGTTCCACATCACCTTTGTTATGGCAATCCTGACAGCCTTTATCTGTTTTCGATGGGTGTGTAATTTTTTTCGCCATCAAGCCACCATGGCAGTCAATGCAAGTTTTCCCTACAGATGAAGTGTCATGCTTTGCAGGAATAGTATCTGTTTTACTATACGCTTTGTTGATGTTTGATAACATCAAAACCATCATAAGCGGAATAGAAATAATTAACAATATTGAATTTTTCATAATTAAAAGTTTCGTGATACTTGAATAAAGAGTCCTTTAAAGTAGGTTTTAGTATTATTATTCTGATTCCAATAAATATTTCCTCCTACAGAAACATATAGCCTGCGAATACTAGTTGTCAATTCTAATTTTGCAGTATGGTAATCCAAACTGTTTCCTTTCGACCTAGATTCTCTAAACATATAATCCGCATCTAATCTTAAATTCCTCAGTACTGAATATGCTACTTTAGTAGATAAAATTATATCCTGACGCCTTGCATTTTCGTCCGTCATTTGATAATCCACTAAATCTCCATTCAATGAGAAAGTAAATTCTTTCAGTGATTTCTGGAACATTGCATAATATCTCATCCCTTGATAAGGAACCACTGTACTATTGTAATACTCATATTCAACTCCTGCTTTTACAAAATTAAAATCTAATCGCACACCAGCAACATGACGTGTATAATAATTAAGCACACTGTTTTCGGTAATACTAAGTGCATCATAATTCTGTTTCATGAATCGATAATAAACATCTAAAATATTTTTAAACAACCTAACATCTCCGGAAAACGAATTGGTATTTGAATTGTAATCATAAGTACCGCCTTGTGCAGCTGTATAGTCAATATATACGCTACCATTGTTAGGAATTCCTTGACCAGGTATTCGTAAAATTTCAGTATATCTATCGTGTTGAATAAGTTGGTAATCAACATTTAGCTGGTAGATTATTGTCCCTGAAATATTTCGTACAACAATTGAATTTATATTGACGTCAGGATGTTTTAATAATACTATCTGCCCGGTATTAAGAATATATTCCTCCCTCAAAACGACTAAATCAGGTGAAGAAGTAACCACCTTCTGATATTCGCGAACATAGCTATAGTTAAGGCTCAACGTTCCTTTGTATATTTTCTTTGTATAAAGAAAATCAATAGTATATCTGTTTCTCTGTTGATTATAAGTTCCATATTGATTTACATCACTGTGTTCAAAATTCAACCTAGTTGTAAGGTTATTATAAAGACGATGACTTAAACCTGCCTGAACACCCTGCCCAATAACTTTATAAGAATCCTGCTGTGAAACATTATAATTATAACCAGTAGCAAAAGTAAAATTCGCTGGTAAGATGCAATTCAAGTGTTCATTTGCTTGAAACCTTTGAAACTGATCAGTACCATGTTCCTTCGTATCGGTTATATTGGAAGTGAAAACAAAATTTTTCTTTTTGTCAAACGCAACATCGTCACTAAGATCTATGTTATCAATTGTATTAATAGCATAATATGTCTGGGGGAATCCACCAATACTATCAACTTGCGAACTCCTATCTTCAGTGTGAGAATAGGTTATACTATTGTGATTTATATCCGAGAAAGATTTACTTGCTGAAGCTACAAACATCTGCTGGTTCAGCTTAAATACTCTATCCGACCCAATAGTTTGCTGAGTAATGTTATTATTATCATAACTAGCAGATATGGGAATAATTTTATTTCCATAATTCGCCGTTACTCCATACGATCTTGTTTTAGATTTTACTCTTGAAATATTTTCAATATTTTGAATTGTATTATTTAAACCAGCATGTGTTGAAAAATTAAAAGCCTTTTTCTTAAGGAAGAGTGCAGAAAAATCAAAACCTCCGCCATTGGAATTCTCGGTATAGTCAGGAATCCCTAAATACTTATCACGATTATATTGCGGATTATAAATAAAGTTCAGTTTTACATCACAAAAATTCGGATGTACAAAATAACTTTTAGTTTTCAATTGAAGTATTCCATTAAAAAAAAGATCAGATTGCCTTCTGGTGATATCATATGCAGTATAATCAGACTGCCTGTAATTCCCTCGTAATAACACCTGCCCGGATAAACCAGTAAGTTGCCAGAATCTAAATGTGGTTTGATCAACTTGAGAAAATCCCAAAATACTAATCAATGAAAAACAAACTAATATGTATTTTCCTGATTTCATTATTTATTCCACTTTTCTATTTATTAATTAATAAGTTATTGTTTAGGCGGCAACGGCTTCACTAAAGGAAAAATATTGTCGTTAACTTTCTTATCATTTTGCAAAATACTATCTGGTGCATAACCAACATGTTCCTTATCCTTTGTTTTGGAAGGAGCTATTTCGCTTGCGCCTTCTTTATTATTAATTATTTGTGTTTTTATTTGCTTTAAAACTGAATCGATATTTTTTAATGAAGGCTCACCTGGTTTACCTTCATCTTTAATATTCTTTTTGTTGGTTTCTGTTTTTATAGAAGGTAAAGTATTGGGCTTCACTTTATCTTTTGATTCAGAAGAAGCCTTTGAAGTATCCACTTTATTTGCTTTATTAACCTTTGAATCATTTATTATGTTCTTATTCTCAATTCTACTCTTTGATTCCGAAGTTATTTTTACTGAATCCAAATTATTAAGTGACTTTGGATTAGGGTTCTTTATTTCAATATTTGTTTTTTCTTTAGCTTGATTTGTAACTGTTTTGTTTTTTATGGTATCAACGACATTATTCTCGTTCGTTTTCCCTAATAATATCACCCTTTTCAATACACTGTCCTTCCCAACTACCTTAATAGTGTTTGTTTTTGAAACCGAATCAGTAATTGCAGGATTAATAATTTTATTAATAAGTTTTGTTTTATACGGCCTTATCGATTCAACTAAAATATACCTATCCTCTCCGCCATGCGGATTATGGCATACAGTACAATTTGTTTTCTTTTCCTTTTTATGAACAGGGTTATTAAACACCTGATCAACGTTATGGCAGAACAAACAAATATTTTGAGATTCACGAGACAAAAATTTTGGTTTTTGAGAACCATGAGACTCATGGCAACCTGCGCAATTACCTGATACTACAGGGCCGTGAATAAAATTATATTTATTTTCAAAATTTTCATGACAATTAAAACACGAGCCTTTTTTTAATATCCCTTTATTATCTCCTCCATGTGGGTTATGACATTCGGTACAATTACTTGTCCCAATCTTTTCGTGCACTTTATTTTTTAACACCTGCCTCTCTTCATGACAATACAAGCAAATTTGTCTTCCTTCCCTCTCAAGCATCTTCTCATATTTTGCTTCATGTTGATTGTGGCAGGCTGTGCAGTTTCCTGAAGCAACTGGCCCGTGAAGTGTTTGAAATTTATTATTGAAATCTTCGTGACAGGTGTAACATAATTCCGGCATTGGTTTTATAAGCCGATTAGAAAACTCACTCTCATGGCAACTGGTACATTTATTTTCAGCATAAGGTTTATGTAAGTATGATTCTGGCTTAACAGCTATTGCGGCAACCAATAAAGATGTATCCTTTTTTGTCTCTTTTAAAGCCTCAGTATTTTTCCTTGGGTCATTAACACCATCAAAGAAAAACGAAAGTACACGAAACTGCTTTTCTGGAGTACACCTCACCATTCCGATTGCAATAACTGCAAGAACAAAGATAAGCTTTAAAAATGCCTTTGAACTTTTCATAATACGGTCGAGTGCTTATTATATTTTAGTATCATGTTTTGGATAGGTAACATCGGAGTCAAAAGTAAAATTATGTATCAATATAAAATATGACTTAAAGCACTTTTTTGCTCAATTCAAAAATAAAATCAGACTACTTAAAAGCAAATTGTTTGTATCAATTATGAGTCTTTCGCTATTCATTTAGTAAAATATTAATTCAGCATAACATTCACTATTTCTGAACTACAATTTGTAGACAATGTTATAACAAATAATGGATTTGTATTTGGCAACAAGATTCAATATTTGAAAATAAAATTTGTAGTAATTCGAAATCTTATAAAATGATCTATCTTATTTATTGGGCTTTACCTTAGGCTCGACTCGGCCATAAACATTTATTAAATCTGGCCCGTATTGACTTGTAACAAAAATTAAATATTTTAAATCATAAGCAGGGTCAACGTAGCTTTGAAAATATTTTAAATTATCGTAATCAATCATCACCTTAGCAGGAATTATCAACCCTCCCGGACCTTGTTCCTGATAATGCCCTCCAATAACTAACAATAATTTTCCATCTTTATTAAATATCTGAACATGATCATAACCTGCATCTACGGCAAATACATTCATTTCACTATCTACAGCAATGCCCTTTAATTTAGAAAACTGGCCGGGACGATCGCCTGCAGAACCTATAGAGTCAATATATTTTCCATCAATAGTAAATCTTTCTATCATTGAATGTCCGAAGTCCGCTACAAAAACACGTTCATTGCCAACTGTAAGATTTGCCGGCACACCTAAGAAACCTCTTTCGCCGGGTGCAATATCTGGAAATGAATACAATAATTTGTTTAAAGAATCTTTACTAAAAACATTTACCTTATTGCTTGCAGGATTAGCAACGAAAATTTTGTCATTATATACAAAAACATCGGTTGGTTTAAATTTTTCTTTCTCACCAAAAGCTTTCACGAAATTTCCATTTTCATCAAAAACAACTATTTCTAATCGTCCCACATCGGCGACATATAAAAACCCTTTGTTGTCAACAAAGCAGTTAATCGGCGCTCTCAAGGTTCCTTTCCCTTTAGGACGAAACTGAATAAAATCTTTCTTTTCCAAATCTATTATTTCCATTCCTCCTCCATATTGATCGCAAACATAAATTTTCCCTTTATGAATAGCTATCCCATATGGCTTTACGATTCCTTTTGCTTTTTCAGGTCCAAGAATCAATTTCGAAAACAAGGATTGAGAATTTCCAATATCGGCTGAAGTGGAAAGTTTTGTTAAATACTGAACGCGAGCTTGCTCTGGTGGAGAAGGATAAATAACAAAGGGTTTAACATCTTTTTCTTTACCTTTTGCCAACTTATTAGTATTACAACTAGATAAAACAGTTATTGCGGAAAAAATGAATATCCACAATCTGAATCCAAAATGACTATTTACTTTTTTAAGTAAATGAAGAAACAAAACTTTAGATTCAACATTTTTTGATAACAGATGATTATTCATAATTCTATAATTTAAGTTAAAAAAAAGGGCGAAAAATTTCGCCCTCCAAAAGTAACAATTTTTTGTTGTTGTTTATTTTTTATGACATGCTAAGCATAGTGCAGAACCTCTGTTATCCATTGATAACTGATATCCTTTACCATTACTGTGTGGTCCATGGCAAGAAGTACATTGTACTTTTCCATTTGCATCCAATTTAGAACCTACTGTTTTACCAGAAGAAACATAAGTAACGAAAGTTCCGCTACCTCCTGAAGAATAGTTATTGTAAATATAACTTGGAGTATGTAAGCCTCCTCCAACAAAAGAGTCATAAGGCATTGAAATTGGGTGGTCGTTACGTAAATCTGTTCCTAACATAGCACCGCCAGTTAATGGACCACCTAAGTTTTGTTGACCATAAGCTCCAAGGGCAATAGAACCATCATGGCATGATAAACATAATTTTGATGTTCCGTCAGGTGCTGTTACACCATAACCAATGTAACCTGTTGTTGTGCTAGTTCCGAATTCGAAACCAGTGTACATTTGGTAAGTAGCTGATGTAAACGCGTGATTCCACAATGGAGCATCACTAACTGTCATGTCTGAATTGTGTGGTGTGTGGCATGGTTGACAGATTTGACCTCCCTGGCCTCCTGTTGCTGTAGAACCACTTACTACAATTGGTGTGTACGCGTTCCAAGTATCTCCTGAGAAATTGTGAGGAGAACCTGCTACTGTTAAAGATGATCCTGTTACTCCAGGACCAAGTAGACTTTGTCCGATGCTCATTAATGGTATCATTAACCCTAATGCTGCTGAAATGATTACTTTTTTCATGATTTTTTTGTTTTTTATAATTATTACTTTTTAAAATTCTTAATTGCCGTCATGACAATTTTATGACACAAAGGTCTGCAGAAAAACAAAGCGACTTCATGACTTGAATCAGCCCTCCGAATGATTTTTGACTGAAAAAATAATGCGAAAAGGCAGATTGGAATCTCAGGATAACGGAAGATTCCTCTGAATGACTCACTGAATAAGGAGTACAGGCGCCTCCAACAAACTCACTAAACTCTAAAAAACGATAATTTAGGTTTGAAAAAATGTGTAAACTTGCATCAAAAACATTCAAAATATTTACTGACTTTTTTTCTAACATACAATATTAATCAATAATGAT
>CAIRRW010000270.1 GCA_903881065.1 uncultured Bacteroidota bacterium | reverse complement strand
TATAAAATAAAGAAAATAGAAGTTGATGATGCATTATTGAAAGTGAAAATTGATAAGAATGGAAATGATAACTATCATTTCTGGAAAACATCTACGGATACTACCTCTAATAATTTTTCTTTTGCACTAAAGAAGATTGTCTTGAATAATGTACATCTGATATACAAGGATAGCAAATCGAAACTCAATGTGGATGCAGTTATTAAGAAAACAAATTTCTCCGGTGAGTTTTCTGAGAAGCAATTTTCAATGGAAACAGTAAGTGATTTATATGTGAATACAATTAAGTTGAATAATGTAAGTTACCTAAATAAGAAGAATGTTATTGCTGAAATAATATTAGATGTAGATAATGAAACGCCTTCATATAAAATAAAAGAAGGCAAATTTAATATTGAAAAGTTAGTATTTCAAATTACAGGTAATGTAATAGCTGCAAACAAAGAACCTATTCTAAATCTTGGTATTAAAGGGAAAGATATGGATATTAAATCTGTATTGTCATTAATACCCGAAAAATATAAGGACAAAATAAATAATTATAAAAGTGACGGTGAATTTTATTTTAGCTCAACAATAAAAGGAAGTTTCGCCAGCAAACAAACACCTAAAATAGTAGCGGATTTTGGTGTTACTAAAGCAGATATTACTGAGTTGAAAGATAATATTACATTGCATAATGTAAATTTAAAAGGACACTATACCAACGGAAACAAGGAAGATAAACAGACATCGACACTTACTATTAATCCATTTTCGGCTTCAATTAATAAGAGTACAATTTCAGGAGATATTTCAATGCGTAATCTTGAAAATCCTTCTTTCGATGGTAAGATAAAAGTCGATTTTAGTTTGGATGAGTTGCAAAAATTTATAAAGGTTGATACTATAGAAACCATAACTGGTCAGGTAAAATTGAATGCGGAATTTAGTGGGGATGGAAAAGATGTAGAAACGGGAACCTATGATAATATAAGTACTTCCGGTGATTTATCGATTATTAATACGAATGTGAAATTGAAAAAGAATTCACTTGCATTCTCAAATATTAACGGTGATTTTAAACTTAATAATAATGACTTGACAGTAACTAATTTTACCGGTAATGCAGGCAGCAGTGATTTTGCATTGAAAGGAGTTTTGAGAAATCTAGTTGGTTTTATTTTAAAGGACAAGGAAAATATTACTGTTGAAACTTCATTTAATTCAAAAAATATCAACCTTGATGAATTGCTTGCCAATAAAGACAAGACATCAGAATCAAACAGTAAATATAAACTCCGATTTTCAGACAACATCAATGTAAATCTAAATTCTAATATTCAACATCTCATATTCCGAAAGTTTGATGCAACCAATATTCAGGGGATAATAAAACTAAAGGATAAAAAACTTTATGCCGATTCGGTTATGTTATCTACTATGAATGGAAAGATTAATACAAGCGGAATGGTGGATGCAAGCGACAGTACAAAGTTATTGGTAACTTGTTTTACAAATATGGATAGTATTAATATTACAAAACTGTTTTATGAGTTCGAAAACTTCGGTGCCACTTCCTTTACTGATAAAAATATAAAAGGTATTGCAACAGTTAAAATTCAATTTGCTTCAGAACTATCGCCCGACTTGACAATAAACCAGAAAAAACTTTATTCCGGAATAGATTTGAAAATTGAAAACGGTGAACTTAATAATGTGGAAGCATTAAAAAGCATGTCGAGATTTATTTCACTTAACGATTTGGAAAACATTCATTTTGCTACGCTAAAGAATAAAATCGAAATCAAAAACCAGGAAGTATCTTTTCCTAAAATGGAGATTAATTCAAATGCAATTAATATGGTTGTTGCAGGCAGGCACAAGTTTAACAATGAAATTAATTATCTGGTTGAGTTATCCTTGAGTGAGTTATTATCTAAAAAAGCAAAGAAGAATAAAAAAGAAAATGAAGACTTTGGTGTTGTCGAAGATGATGGATTGGGACGAACACATATTTATTTATCAATGACCGGAACCGTTGATAAACCTATCATTAAATATGATTCGCGAGGTGCCATCCAGAATATCAAACAGGATATTAAAGTAGAAAAAAAGGAGTTGAAATCTATTTTGAAAAAGGAATTTGGAATGTTCAAAAAGGATACAACTCTGAATAATGTAAATAAAAAAAATAAAGAGACGAAGTTTGATATCAAGTGGGAAGAAGCTGATAAGAAAGAGGAAAAGAAAGAATTGAAGTTGCCAAAGAAAGAAGAGAGTGATGATTTTTAATTTGACTACGACTCAAAAAAGACTACATTCGTAATTCTAAAACCAGAGAAAACATAAGTGAATATTTATTCGAGCAAGCAGAAGTGGAAATTAGGGTTGTTTATTACAGCCATAATTATTATTGGGATATCCTTGTGGTACACCAATACGCTCGTGAATAAAATTGCGCAGGAAGAAAGAAGAAAAGTAAAATTGTGGGCGGATGCTATTCAGAAAAAAGCCAACCTTGTAAAGTACACCAACAATCTTTTTGATAAAATGAAAGCCGACGAACGCAAGAAAGTCGAACTGTGGGCGGAAGCCACCAGACAGCTTTCCCTCGATTTAACAGATTATGGATTTGTTCTGAAGGTTGTTTCGGATAATACTACTGTGCCTGTAATTCTTGCCGATGATAAAGGCACTCCCATTACTTCCCGGAATTTTGATAAGGAAAAAGAAAATGACAAAGCGTATTTGAAAGCGCAAATGGAAGAGATGCGTGCCGTTCAGGAACCCATTGCCATAAACATTTATAAAGGTCAGAAAAATTATTTATACTATAAAGATTCAAAACTTTTTTCCGAATTGAAAAATGTTTTGGATGATTTGATAAAATCATTTATCTCTGAAGTAGCTGTCAACTCTGCTTCTGTGCCTGTTATTGTTACCGACTCTACAAAAGAAAATGTTACTGCAGCCGGTAATATTGACACGTTAAAAATCAAGGATAAAACCTATTTACAAACTACCATTGCCGCTATGGCTTCCCAAAATCAGCCTATTGAGGTAGAGTTTGGCGACGGCAGTAAAAGTTATATCTTCTATCAGGAATCTATTTTATTGACACAATTAAAGTATTATCCGTATGTAATGTTTGGTATTATTGGTTTGTTTTTATTGGTTGCCTATTTATTATTCAGCACTGCCCGCAGAGTGGAACAAAATCAAGTATGGGTGGGCATGGCAAAGGAAACTGCACACCAATTGGGAACTCCTCTTTCGTCATTAATGGCCTGGCTCGAATATTTAAAATCAAAAGGATTGGATGAAGAAACATCAAGGGAAATTGAAAAAGATGTAAAACGTTTGGAAACGATAACCGAACGTTTCTCTAAAATAGGTTCTGTTCCTAAGCTTGATTATGTTGATTTAGTTAAGGTTCTGGAAGACTCCATCAACTATATGAAATTAAGAACTTCAAAAAACGTAGTGTTTACAATCAATGCAGGCAATCAGGAAGAAGTGATGGCACAACTGAATATTCCTTTGTTCGAATGGGTAATTGAAAATTTAATCCGCAATGCAGTGGATGCAATGAACGGAAATGGTGCTATCACCATTACGCTTGCCGACCAGACTCAATTTGTATATATTGATGTTTCCGATACAGGAAAAGGCATTCCGAAATCAAAATATAAAACTGTATTCGAACCCGGATTCACCACCAAACAAAGAGGTTGGGGATTGGGCTTGTCACTGACAAAACGTATCATCGAAAATTATCATTCCGGAAAAATATTTGTCAAGAGTTCTGAAATTGATAAAGGAACTACCTTTAGAATTGTGCTGAACAAATAATAATGTCCGGCATTTACATTCATATTCCTTTTTGCAAACAAGCCTGTAATTACTGCGATTTCCACTTCTCCACTTCATTAAAAAACAAAGATGCATTTCTCAATTCTTTAAAAAGAGAAATGGAGATTCAAAAGAATTATTTAAACGGGAATAAAATTTCGACCATTTATTTTGGCGGAGGAACACCGTCTTTATTATCCGAAAAGGAGCTGATGAATATTTTCGAATCGCTCGAGAGGAATTTTATTATTGCTGAAGATGCCGAAATTACGTTGGAAGCCAACCCCGATGATTTAACAAAGGATAAAATAAAACAGCTGAAAGATACGCCAATCAATAGATTGAGTATTGGCATTCAAAGTTTTTTTGATGAAGATTTAAAACTGATGAATCGTGCTCACACTTCTAAAGAAGCCGATACAGCCGTAAAAGCTTCGCAGGACAAAGGCTTCGAAAATATTACCATCGATTTGATTTATGGAATTCAAACGCTTACTAATGACAACTGGAAAATCAATTTGAACTCCGCTTTTAATCTGGATGTAAAACATATTTCGGCATATAGCTTAACAGTGGAGCCCAAAACTGCATTGGCACACCAGATAAAAACCGGACAGATAAAAAACATTGATGAACAGCAAAGTGCCGCCCAGTTTGAGATAATGCTGGAAGCAATGAACAAAAATAATTTTATTCAGTACGAAATATCCAACTTCGGCAAAGACGGATATTTCTCACGACACAATAGTAATTACTGGTTGAAGGAAAATTATCTGGGCTTGGGACCTTCCGCACATTCGTATAACGGCGAAAGCAGGCAGTGGAACATTGCCAACAATCCTATCTATATTCAATCGCTCGAAAAAGGCGAACTTAATTTCGAGAAGGAAACACTTACTGCTTCCCAGCGTTACAACGAATATATATTAACTACCCTGCGTACCATGTGGGGAACCGATTTGAACTATATCAAACAAACATTTGGCAACGATTATTTATCCTATTGCCTACGGGAAGCCGCAAAATATATTGACAGTAAAAAAGTGCTGCATCACGAAAATAAATTGCTTTTATCCGACCACGGAAAATTATTTGCTGATAAAATTGCCAGCGATTTGTTTATTGTTTAATGAGTTCTTTTACACATGTAAATTAATACTCTATTTTATTACAACAACCTTGTCGTTTTTTTTCTTCATCCTACCTATTGGAGTGATAAAATCTTTGTAACCTTCACTTATTAATAGCTCCTCAAATTCTTCTTTAGAGTTTGGGTCAATAGAAATTAATAACCCTCCATTAGTTTGTGGATCACAAAGTGTAAATAAAGTATTTTCGGTAATGCCTGATACCTTAGGTTCGTAGCCACTCCAATTACGTAGACTACTTCCTGGTGCACATTTTTGAGAAATGTAAAAATCCAAATCGGATAATAATGGCACTTTAGAATAATATAATTCACTTGTTAAATTGGCTCCCTCTGCCATTTCTATTAAATGACCAAGTAATCCAAAGCCAGTTACATCTGTCATCGCATGAACACCTGTTAACTGACCTGCTTTTTCGCCAAATTTGTTTAGCTGCATCATTTGTTTAGCTGCCACTCCCTTGTGTTCTTCTTTTAAAATATTTCTTTTCTCTGCGGTTGTAAGAATTCCTACTCCAATTCTTTTAGTAAGGTAAAGTAAGTCTCCTTCTTTTGCGGTATTATTCTGTTTTAGATTTTTTAAATCAATAATACCGGTAACCGCCAATCCGAATATTGGTTCCGGACTATCAATACTATGTCCACCAGCAAGCGGTATTCCTGCTTCAGCACAAATTGCGCGAGCGCCTTCTATAACTTTTCGAGCTAACTCAACTGGTAATTTATTTATTGTCCAGCCTAAGACGGCAATTGCCATTAAAGGTTTACCACCCATTGCATACACATCACTTATTGCATTTGCGGAGGATATCTTTCCAAAATCAAAGGCATCGTCTACAATAGGCATAAAAAAATCAGTTGTAATAATTAACCCTTGTCCATTTCCGATATCATAAACAGCCGCATCATCTTTAGAGCTATTCCCCACAATTAATTTTTCATTTTGAGGAACAACGATGTCTGACTTTAGAATTTGTTCTAATACATGGGGAGCTATTTTGCACCCACATCCCGCACCATGGCTGTATTGTGTTAATTTGATTTCTTCCATTCTATTATTTTATTTACTATTTCTAATATATTAAGTTTATCAAAAGCGAGAGAAACTACTTTTTCTTTTTCTCTTTGACTCATACCATAACCATACGTTTTATCATAGTAAGAAAGACTGATTTTACAAGTTGTTTTCAAATCACCTTTAACTATTGCATCCAAAGCCAGTTTAGCATTTAAGCCGCCCAATCGCCTGCTTATACGGTCTATAGCCGCTGTCAATTCCTCGTTGGTAAATTTTCCATAATCCTTTACAAGATAATTTACACGCGCTTCTATTGCCAAATCTAGAAAGATAACTTTAGCATTTCTCATTTGTTTCCATAACCCATCGGGTAAAATATTCCTTCCAATCTTTCTGCTTTCGTCTTCCAACCAGCATTGTTTTTGAATGTCAATCTTTGAGAAGTGATACCATAATTCATTTTCAAATTGTTCCTGACTTAATTGTTTCTCTTCTCCAAACGAACCAAAAGAAGAACCTTTGTGATGTGCCTGTTTCTCCAAGTCGATTATTTGTTCTCCCTGTTTTGACAATTCTTGAAGTACCAATGTTTTTCCGGAACCTGTTCTTCCTCCTAAAATAACAATGTTTTTTTGTTCGTTAAAACTTTCAAGAACATTTCTTCGAAAACTTTTGTAGCCGCCTTTTAAAGTGAAGCACTTAAAACCATATACCTCTAAAACCCAAGCCATACTTGCACTTCGCATTCCTCCGCGCCAGCAATGAAGAATAAATATTCCTGAGTTATTTATTTTGTTTGCTTCAATAATAAATTCATGAAGCTTGGGCCCGACAAGCTCCAAGCCCTTTAATACGGCAGGTTGTTTGCCTTCCTGTTTATAAAGAGTACCTACTATTTTTCTTTCTTCATTTGTAAATAATGCAAGATTAATAGCTCCAGGAATATGACCTTGTTCAAATTCGGCTGGTGTACGAACATCCAATATCGGGTGGGTTTCCGAAAGCTTTAAAAATTCATTTATGTTTACTGGCGTTGGCACAATTTATTTGACTTCCTGCATCAGTTTACGAACAAGTGGGGAAATAACAATCATCACAACACCAGCAATTAATGCATATATCGCAAGTTGTTTATAGCCGTCAGCATAGATTATAAGTTTTTCGGCATTAGTTGAATTCTCTGAAGCAGATGCAATATTTGCTCCTAAGATTCCTGCAAAATATTGACCGTATGCACTTGCCAAAAACCACATTCCCATCATTACTGCCTGAGTTTTCTGGGGAGAGAGCTTTGTCATAACTGACATCCCAATTGGAGATAAACATAATTCGCCAAAGGTAATTATGAACCACCCAAATGTAAATAGATCTAAGGAAGTTCTTCCATTTGTATCAGCAAAGAATTTGGTATAATAGAATATGTAGAAACCGGCTGCAAGGAACAAGAACCCTAAACCGAATTTCACTAAAGTATTCGGTTCGATTTTTCTTTTGTTCATCCACAGCCACACAAGTCCAACAAGAGCGGCAAAAGTAATTACAAAAAATGAATTCGCTGAATTATTTACTCCATTCGGATCAAGAGGGATTCCACAAACAGTGTTAGTTAAATTATTAGCCGCAAACAAGCTTAATGAGCCACCACTTTGTTCGAAAAATGCCCAAAAGAAAATAGAGAAGATTATAAAAACTAAAGCAGCAAGGAGTTTTTTATTTTCTGCTGATGTGAATCCTCGCATTTCATAGAATAAATAAAGTATCGCACATGGCCCTACAATATACATAAATATATCTGTGTATTCGGGTTTGGAAACTAAAGTAATTATGAGTGGAATTACAATTAAAGAACCAACATATGTTGTATATTCTTTCCAACGATTTGAACTATATTTATACCAAGGTGTTGTATCTTCGCTTCCAGTTTTTTTTAGAGGAGATAAGCCAATTGGGCCTAAAGACCTTTGAGTGAATATAAAAGTAACTAGACTAATTGTCATTACTATTGCTGCTAAGCCGAAGGCTAAATTCCAAGAATAGAATTTCCCAATATAAACACAGGCGTACCCTCCGATAAGTGCTCCTAGATTAATACCTGCATAAAATAATGAAAAGCCGGCATCGGTGCGTGCGTCACCATTTCTATAAAGCGAACCAACCATAGATGAGATATTAGGTTTAAAGAAACCTGTTCCTATAATTGAAAATCCTATTCCGATAAAAAAATATGTTTTCGGATTTAGCGCTAAAATGCAACTACCTACTATCATTAATAATCCGCCCCAGAATAAAGACTTACGCAATCCTAAAATTTTATCTGCAAATAATCCACCAATAAAAGTAAATGCATATACAAAAGCTTGAGTTGCGCCATATTGAAGGTTTGCAACTTCGGCTTTCATGCTGAGTTCATTCACCATAAAAAGAACAAGCATACCTCTCATTCCATAAAAAGAGAAGCGTTCCCACATTTCAGAAAAAAATAAATACCATAATTGTTTGGGATATTTTCCTTTAAAATCCTGTATTTCTTCTAATGTTACTAGTTTTTCCATAAATGATTGTGCTTTTCAATCGTCAAATATACATATATATAGTTAGTATGTAATCTTTATTGATTGGCTGATTGCTGATCAGGTTTAATTAACAAGATTCTTGTTTTGAATTTCAAATATTCGACCTCATCTCCCAAAATTACTTAATTAAAAGAGAATTTCTTGTTCTCTGATCTATTAAAGAAAAGTTTAAAAAAAAAGTTCTTTGGTTTAACTTTTTCGGCAGTTGTTCAATAGAAGGTAAAGGTTAGAGCTCTGAAAAGGAAGTTTAGGGAAACAGAAAATAAGTATAGAGTAATCCAAAATAATTAGTAACAAACAATCAAAAAAAAGAAAAGGAAAACAGTGATTAATTGTTTATGCGAATTTGTAGTTTAAAAATTTTGAAGGTTTCAAATAAAAAAAGTCCTGAAGAAATTCAGGACCTTTTTATTAAAGCAGTTATTCAGCGTTTATAATAACGAATCAAAAAATATGTTTTTCGGCGTGATACGAAGAACGCACAAGAGGTCCGCTTTCTACAAAATGGAACCCTTTATCAATACCAATCATTTTATATTTTGCAAAAGCTTCCGGACGGATAAAAGCAACTACAGGCAAATGTTTTGGAGTAGGCTGCAGATACTGCCCCATTGTTAATACATCACAGCCTGCATTTCGCAAGTCGTCCATCGTTTCATGAATTTCTTCTTCCGTTTCGCCCAAGCCAAGCATTATTCCCGATTTAGTTTTCATCCCGCCATCATGCAATCGTTTTATTACTTCAAGGCTTCGATCGTATTTAGCTTGAATACGAACTTGTTTAGTTAATCTTCTTACTGTTTCAAGATTATGTGAAACAATATCCGGTTTAACATCAATAATACGTTGCAGATTTTCCCAAATACCCTGAAAATCAGGTATCAATGTCTCAAACTTTGTTTGAGGACTTTCAGCACGAATTGCATTTATCGTTTCTGCCCAAATGATGGAGCCGCCATCTTTCAAATCATCTCTATCCACTGATGTAATCACGCAATGCTTCACATTCATTAATCTCACGGATTCTGCAATCCGCTTTGGCTCCTGCAAATCAACAGCTAACGGACGACCTGTGGCTACATTGCAAAATCCACAGGAACGAGTACAGATATTACCAAGAATCATGAATGTGGCTGTGCCTTCTCCCCAACATTCGCCCATGTTCGGGCAGTTTCCGCTTTCGCAGATAGTATGTAATTTATGTTTGGAAACAATCTCCCTGACCTGAGCATATTCTTTTCCGGTAGGTAATTTTACACGTAACCATTCTGGTTTACGTATAATTTTATTTTCTTCTGATATGATGTTCGTTGAGTCTGTCATTCTTAAGAAATTGTTATTCGAGAAGTATCGAAATTAATAGATTTAATTAAAACCATTTTTTGCCAAACACGTATTTGACGTAAAGTTGTGGGAATACTTGTTCGTATTTATTATCCGCCATCATAGGTAGACCTACAGGGTAAATATCTACCAATGCTCCAACTTCAATAGCTTTTACGCCATTATAACGATTTGAGTAATCAAAACTTAATGCAAATTTTGCGTACCCTCCTGGATAAATAGTAGTGTGATCCAAGCCGTTTTGAAAGGGAGCTTTTCCAACAATATTGTACTGATTATCAACATTAGGGTCATATCTTTCAATAGTTGTGTTTTGGTCAGTTTGGCTGTTTCTTACCTCCAAATAAACGGGTTTGGCAAAGTTAATAGTGGCCCCTATAAAATAAGAATAACGTATTTCCACACTTTTTTTATCACTTCTTTGATAAAGGATATTCTGAAAACCTATACCAGGGCGGAATATGAAGAAAGAGTTTAGTTTGCCATAAAAATATCCCCTAGCACCTTGTCCCGCTGAATTTACGGTTTTTATTTCTTTTGGGTTCTTGAAATTTTGAAGTTCAAGCTCAAACATTCTTTTACGTGTTACATTTACTTGCCAACCTCTACGGTATGCTAATCCAAAGCCTATGGCTGTATGAGCATAGATAGCACCGGAGGCTTCGTTACGATAAAGAACATTTAAATCTTCTCCGTTTTTTAAACGTGTTTCATTATCTTTTGCATTTTGTGATAACGCATAAACTGAAATAAAAAAAATAAATAAGGAAGATAATAAACTTTTAAGCATTTTTTAGATTTGTAGAAGTCTAGTATTATTTATGCACTACAAATGTACGATGAAAACTTTTAAAATAATATAAACTTAGAAAGTATAAAATGAAGAATCAGAAAAAATGAGGAGAGAAAAGATTAAATTGCTCTTTGGGTTTTATCCTTAAAAGATTTTCCAGTATCTATTTTATTTATCTTTCCATAGGCTGCACAACGTTCGTGGCTTCTACACGATGTCATAAAGACGCTAATGAAAATAACAGACAAGGCGATTAAAAAAATCTTTTTCATCTTGATATGGATAATATTTTTATTCATTTGGTTTTAAAGTGCAAAAATAGGATATTTATTAACGTCCACAAATATATACACAATTATTTTATAAACATTTGGCAAAATATGGGAAAAATGATGTTACTTTCGTCAGTTTTTATTATTATAACATAAATGGAAGTTTCAAATGTAAGCATCAGTCATAGTTGGAAAGATATATTAAAAGATGAATTTGAGGCTAACTATTTTTCTAAACTGAAAGAATTTCTGATTGAGGAAAAGAAACTTTATACTGTTTATCCTCCAGGTAATCGAATTTTTGCTGCTTTTAATTATACTTCGTTTGATAAATTAAAAGTGGTTATAATTGGGCAGGATCCTTATCACGGTCCTGGACAAGCGAATGGATTATGCTTTTCGGTTAGTGATTCTGTAAAAAAACCACCTTCATTGGTAAATATATTTAAGGAACTTCAAACGGATTTAAATATTCCAATACCACAATGTGGTAATTTAGAACCTTGGGCAGATCAGGGAATATTATTACTAAATGCTACATTAACTGTTAGGGCAAATCATCCCGGTTCTCATCAAAAAAAGGGTTGGGAACAATTTACAGATGCTGTCATTCATAAGATTTCGGAACAGAAAAAGGGAATTGTTTTTATTCTTTGGGGAAAGTATGCTCAAACTAAAGAAGCATTAATAGATCCCAATAAACATTTTATTTTAAAAGCTGCTCACCCTTCTCCATTGGCTGGTGGCGCATTCTTTGGGAGCAAACATTTTTCAAAAACAAATAAACTTCTCGAACATAATTTGATTCAACCTATTGACTGGAGAATAGAAAAGTAAAACAGTATTTGTTTTATTTCTTTGGGGTTGTTGGTTTCGGATTTATTATGTCCGAAAGTTTTGCTGAAATTGTTGTTGCAATAGGCACAAAACAAGCTGCAACAATCTTTTTAGGGTTATTTTCTTTTGAAGAAAACCGGAAGGCAACAATTCCCGCAGAAATAGTTTTGCCAAATTTATCAATGATAGTATAGTGAACAGATACTTCGCGCAGATAACTGTCTGTACTTATAACATAAGAATCAGGAACAGATTTAATATCAAGTTCATTTACAAATACAAAATATTCTGATTTATATTTATTGGTAAAAAAAGGCAATACCTCATTATCATTAACCTTTGTAGTCATAAATTTTTTATCGGTACTTACCTCTACTTCTATCTGACCATTTTTTATTCCTGATTGTTTTTTATCAGGAGTATTTGACTGTGAAGGTTTATCTACTAGATCAACAGCCAGTCTCGTTGATTTATACATATAATTCAAATCCTTATACATCTTTGTAGAATCTGAATAAAAGGAAACTACAGAGCCAATGCTTTGAAGTTTTGATTTTAATTGGACATCCATCTGGTGACGAAAATTTTCTCTAATCTGTTCGAAATTCCATTTGGTTTGCTGATTGATTTTTATGTCAATTTCGCTCATGTATAATTTGGGTTCAAATGGAATGAGCATTATTTTTCCTGTTAATTCACCCGATGAAGTTGCAGCGTTTCTTGTGCCTTCCTGAGCAGACAGAGGATTGAAAATTAATAGCAGTAAACAGAAAATAAGGAAATATGTTTTTATTTGCCGCATTAAATATTACTTGGTAAACAATCGAACAACATCGTTTCCGTTTGCAAACAATAGCAATGCCAATAATAATATCATACCAGCATACTGGGCATATTCCATTACCTTTTCATTTGGTTTTCTGCCTGTAATTACTTCATATAAAAGGAACATCACGTGGCCGCCATCCAATGCAGGTATAGGGAGAATATTCATTATCGCTAGAACAATACTTAAGAAAGCAGTAAACGACCAGAAACTTTCCCAATCCCATGTTGTGCTATATGCTTTACCAATTGACATAAAACCTCCAAGCTCTTTTGAAGCACCCTTTACAGTAAATATTACTTTAAATTGTTTTAAGTAATTATCAAATGTTTCGTGAGTTTTGTGAATACCAGCAGGGAAAGATTCTATGAATGTATAATGTAATGTTTGTGTTTTAAAAAACTTGCTAAAATCTGTATTAATACCTACACCAATAGTTCCCATTTCAGAAACGTTTACCTTTGTTCGAATTGTATCCTTTCCTCTTAAAACTGCAATATCAACTTTTAAATTTTTATTGTTCAGCAGTACTTTAGTTACATCCTGTTTGAATGGAGTATTAATATTATTAACCGAAACAATCTTGTCTCCTACCTTTATTCCTGCTTCTGCCGCTGATTTCCCTGATGTAACGGAAAGAACTTCCAATGGATAACGAGCCTCCACAAGATGATATTTTCCTGTGATCATTTCGCTCAAATCATCATCTGTAACATCTATATTTATTTTCTGTCCGTTGCGTTCCGCCTGTATACTTTTTGCCTTATTAATGAGTACTTCGCCAAATACTTTATCAATACTTTCTACAGGTTTATTGTCAATGGATAAAATTTTATCTCCATCTCTCAAACCCATCTGATAAGCCAGTGTATCGCATGCAACGCCGTAAGTTGCATTTTTTGTCGGTAGATATTCTTCGCCCCAGCAAAACAATACCATTGCATAAATTAAAATCCCAAGAATTGCGTTTACAGTAACTCCCCCGCACATTATTATCAATCGTTGCCAAGCTGGTTTTGCACGAAATTCCCATTCTTGAGGAGGTAATTTCATTTGCTCCTTGTCCATCGATTCATCTATCATTCCTGATATTTTCACATAACCACCAAGTGGCAGCCAACCTATTCCGTATTCTGTATCTCCTTTTTTATATTTGAAAATAGAGAACCATGGATCGAAGAAAAGATAGAATTTTTCTACTCTTGTTTTAAAATACTTAGCTGGTATAAAATGTCCAAGTTCGTGCAGTACAACAAGGATTGAAAGGCTTAATATTAATTGTAAAGCTTGTGTCAGTATTCCCATTTTTTTGTTAGTTCATTAGTTCAATTGTTTATTAGCAGATATACTAACTAACATTTTCAATTGACACATTTTTCAAATTTTCAAATTAGCTACTCTTCTTGTTTCTTTGTCTGTTGCCACATAATCATCGTAGCTTGGTTTTGTAATAAAATCAATGGTTTGTAAACATTTTTCTACAACGTCACTCATCTCTAAAAACCCGATTTTATCTTTAAGGAAAGCTTCCACCACCACTTCATTTGCTGCATTTAACACACAGGGAGCATTACCTCCTTTATTCATCGCATCAAATGCAAGTGCAAGGTTACGAAATGTTTTTGTATCCGCCTGTTCAAAAGTGAGTCGCGGATAGTTAAAAAAACTAAAACGGGGAAAGTCGGATTTTATACGATTGGGATAACCCATTGCATATTGTATCGGTAACTTCATATCAGGTAGTCCCATCTGAGCTTTCATGCTTCCATCGGTAAACTGAACGATGGAATGTACTATACTTTGCGGATGCACTATCACATCTATCTGTTCTGCTTTCAGACCAAACAACCATTTTGCCTCAATCACTTCAAGTCCTTTATTCATCAATGATGCAGAGTCGATTGTTATTTTTGCACCCATCTCCCAATTAGGATGTTTTAATGCTTGTTCCTTTTTTACTGAAGATAAAAATGTTTTGTCTTTTCCTCTGAAAGGACCGCCGGAAGCGGTCAAATATATCTTTTCGATTGGATTATGAAACTCGCCGGCAAGGCACTGAAAGATGGCAGAATGCTCTGAATCTACTGGATAAATATTTACGCCTTTTTCCTTTGCAAGTTCAGTCACCAACTCGCCGGCAACTACTAAAGTTTCTTTATTTGCAAGCGCAATTTGTTTGCCAGCTTTAATTGCAGCTATGGTTGACTCCAAACCGGCATGGCCAACTATGGCAGCAAGCACCAAATCAATACTCTCCATTTCCACAACTTCAGCAATAGCTTTTTTGCCTGCAAATACTTTAATATCGTGTGGCTGAAGTGCATCTTTTACCTGTTTATATTTGCTTTCGTCAGCAATTACAACTGTGTTCGGGTTAAATTCGATTGCCTGTTTTATAAGTAAGTCAGCGTTGCCATTGCCTGTAAGCACTTCCACAACAAATGTATCTGTATTTGCACGCACCACATCTAAAGCCTGTGTGCCAATGGAACCGGTACTTCCAAGTATTGCAATGTTTTTTTTCTCTGACATTATTTAATATTCTTTTGTAAGATAACTAATCGTACCCCTAAAATACCATATATTCCTGCGGATTGATTGCATTGCCATTATACCACAATTCGAAATGCAAGTGAGGTCCCGTTGTCTGCTCACCCGAATTACCAATAATAGCAACCGGTTCGCCTGCTTTAACATAATCACCAACTTTTTTCAACAATACAGAATTATGTTTATATACTGAAATTAAATTGTTGGAATGCTGTACAGTAATTGTATAACCCGTTTCCGAAGAAAATGTTGCAAGTATTACTGTTCCGTCCAAAGTTGATTTTATAGGTTCGTTTTCTGCAGCAACAATATCTACGCCAAAATGCTGTTCCCTGGCATTAAATGAAGCCGTAATTCTTCCTTTAACTGGTGTGAAAAAAAAGAAATTACTTATTCCAGTTTTGTTAGTTTCTGTAGCATAAGCCAAACTATACTGATCCTGAGCCTCTATGTTTTTTCGCAACGCTTCTTCTTTTGGAGTCGGCTTCATTTTTAAGTTTACAGGCTTAGTGCTTTTATCGGGGCGAGTTTGAGCACTATCATTCTTTATATTTCCGTTTAATACATTACCCAGATTCTGAATAAATAGATTCTGTTCAGTTAGCGTCTGTTCCAACGAATCACTTTTCAAAGCAAGTTTTATCATTTCGCGTCTGACTCCCACATCGGCATAGCCTGGTATGTATTCACGCAATGAAGTAAAAGCCAATAGTGAGATTACAATGATTGTAAACACAATGGTTACAGAACCAAACAAAATTACTACACCAAGTGGAGTAAGGCGAAGTGTAAACTTCTCTTCAAATGTATCGTCATTCATTATCGTGAGGCGATAACGATTACGAAGACGTTCAATAAGATTACGTTTATTTTTATTTTCTTCTGTCATCAAGGGCGTAAAGATACGTTATTTCCTAATGTACTAGAGGTATGCATAAACTAGAATATTTTCACTTTAGCTATCAGTTTACGGTAATCCTCAGAATAGATTCGCTGCAAAGCCAATGACAACAAATAATAACCTTGTCGACAGAACAGTAAATAAATAAGAAGTTGCAAATGAAGGAGATTTCTTTGAAATCGCTAAGTCTTAATCGATTCATACGCTGCTTCCTTTTACAATACCTCAACTCCTTTTTATAATTAGTTGAGTTAATTAATATAATAGGATAAACGAATTGAAACGGCTAAGAAAACAATTAATAAGCAAGGAAGATTTTCTTTGATTAGCTAATAAAAGACAGGACAAATTCTTTCGAATCATTAACGGGAATAAAAAATCATTGCGAAAGCTATTTCATTCTAGATTATAACTTATTTTATCACAATCTGAACACTTACTATCCAACAAACTGAAGACATATCAACAAGTTCTTCCTATTTAAACAGGTGAGAAATCTGAACTCGATAAATATAGTTAAATATAAAATAACCATTGAGATCAAACACATTACTCGTAATTAAATTGTCTTTTATTTAATCTATCAGCTGATTTTATATTAGATTGAAGAGAATAAACGTAATTTTCTTAGAATGAGATGTAGATTAGACAAACATTGCGGGATGATTTTCAAACAAACTCTGTGGTGAAATGTTGATGAATGGAATAAAAGGAGAACAACGTGAATTGTTCTCCTGATTTGATAAATATTATATTGTCCAGGTATTGTTTCCTTTTAGCAAAGCGTCTAAATCGCCTTTGCCTTTTTTGGAAATAGCTTCCTGCAACTGCGCCATCATGGCGTCTTCGTAACAAAAACGGTCTTCGGTATAGAATACTCCGAAAGGACGAGGCAGGTAATGTTCGCTTGACGGTTTATCAAAGAAGCGAACGAGCATGCCTGCTTTTACAGCATCCTTTTCATCGTGTATCCATAAATCGTTTGCGGAAACATCGGAAAGGTTTACTACCATTGGTTTGAAGCCATCCAGCTTAATGCCTTTGTCGGAATTTTCTCCGAATATTAAAGGTTTGCCGTGCTCTACCATTAAGGTATTGATTTTCTTGGTTGCTTTTTCGGTGAATACTTCAAAAGCCCCGTCATTAAAGACGTTGCAGTTCTGATAAATCTCTACCATTGATGTTCCGTTGTGAGCATTTGCACGCTTTAATACTTCGCGCAAATGAATTGGATCTCTATCCATTGAACGAGCCACGAACGTAGCATCGGCACCTAAACACAATGCCAAGGGATTGAAAGGATGATCAACAGAGCCCATTGGTGATGACTTGGTGATGCTGCCCATTGGAGAAGCCGGTGAATACTGGCCTTTGGTCAAGCCATATATTTCATTGTTGAACAGCAATACGTTTATATTGAAATTTCTTCTTAATAAATGTATCAAATGGTTGCCGCCTATGGATAATGAATCGCCATCGCCGGTAACTATCCAAACAGATAATTCGGGACGGGAAGCTTTCAAGCCGCTGGCAACTGCTGTTGCACGGCCGTGAATACTGTGCATTCCGAAGGTTTCCATATAATATGGGAAACGGGATGAACATCCGATGCCGGAAATAAATACTATTTGCTCGCGAGGAATGCCTAAATCGGGCATCACTGTTTGCACTTGTTTAATGATTGAATAATCGCCGCAACCAGGGCACCAACGCACTTCCTGATCGGTTACGAAATCTTTTGCTGTTAATTTAGGTTCTAAAATATTTGCTTCCATATCTATTATTTCGCCAGTTCTTTAATTTTATTTTTAATCTCTGCTGATGTAAATGGCAGTCCTTGAATTTTATTTAATCCTTCGGCATCTACAAAATATTTATCACGAATTACTTTTACTAATTGTCCGTTGTTAATCTCCGGAATCAATACTTTATCGTAACTCTTCAACATTTCTCCAAGGTTTTTCGGAAATGGATTGAGGTATTTTATATGTGCGTGTGCTACATCATATCCTTCTTCAATGGCTTCGTTAACGGCAGTTTTAATGCTTCCGTAAGTAGAACCCCAGCCAACCACAAGTAGTTTGCCTTTTGCTTTTCCGTTGTCAAGGGTTTGCAATGGAATGTAATCAGCAATCTTATCCACTTTTGCCTGACGCAATTTCACCATGAATTCATGGTTCTCGGGGTCGTAGGAAATATTTCCTGTTTCGTGTTGTTTTTCAATACCGCCGATACGGTGCTCTAAACCTTTGGTTCCAGGGATTGCCCAAGGACGTGAAAGTTTTTCATCACGTTTATAAGGCAAATATTTTTCTCCTTCCTTCAATTCATTTTTTGCAAATTGAACTTTAATTTCTTTCAAATCTTTAGATGCAGGAAACTTCCAAGGCTCAGCACCATTGGCAATGTAACCATCACTCAAGAAGAAAACAGGCGTCATAAATTCAAGAGCGATTCTACATGCTTCAAAAGCAGAATAAAAACAATCGGAAGGAGAATATGCAGCAATGATAGGCACAGGAGCCTCGCCATTACGGCCATGCAACGCTTGCATTAAATCTGCCTGTTCTGTTTTGGTAGGTAATCCTGTACTTGGTCCGCCACGCTGTATATTAACAATAACAAGCGGAAGCTCCATCATTAATGCTAATCCAATGGCTTCCCCTTTCAATGCAATACCTGGTCCGGAAGAACCTGTAACAGCAAGTGCACCTCCGAAAGCTGCGCCGATAGAAGATGTTATGGCAGCAATCTCGTCTTCTGCCTGAAATGTTTTTACACCAAAGTTTTTATTTTTTGCCAGTTCATGAAGAATATCTGACGCTGGTGTTATCGGATAAGTGCCGTAGAATAAGGTTAAACCAGACTTCTGTGCGGCAGCTACCAAACCAATTGCCGCCGCCTGATTTCCCATAATGCTTCTATATGTACCGCTTTCAACAGGAGCAGGTTTCACTTCAAAGCGTTGCATTGGGGCTTCTACAGTGTCTCCATAATTATAACCTGCTTTTAATACTTTAATGTTGGCATCAATAAGTTCGGGACGCTTTTTGAACTGCTCTTTTATAAATGTAATTGAATTATCCAGAGAACGGTTGTACATCCAATAGATAAAGCCAAGGACGAACATGTTCTTAGACCTGTCCATTTCCTTGGTTCCCATTCCGGAATCAGCTAAAGCATTACGTGTAATTTTGGTTACATCTATTTCAAACAGTTTAAACTTATCTAAACTGCTATTCTTTAAAGGGTTTTGCTCAGCAGGTATATTTGCCAGTTTTAAATTCTTTGCATCAAAACCATCTGTATTTGCAATGATTATTCCACCATCTTTCAACTGTTTTAAGTTTGCTTTTAAAGCTGCGGCATTCATGACAACAAGTACATCAGCGGCATCACCGGCTGTGTATATTTTCTCACTTCCGAAATGAAGTTGGAATCCTGAAACACCTGCTATTGTTCCTTGCGGGGCACGTATTTCTGCCGGGAAGTTCGGGAACGTACTTATGTCATTTCCGTATAAAGCAGCTGTGGTGGAAAACTGTGTTCCTGTTAATTGTATACCATCGCCGGAATCACCTGCAAATAGTATTACTACGTTCTTTTTTATTTCTGTGGTTGCACTCATTTATTATTGTTTTTTATCAGAGAATTATTTTTTAATTAAGACTAATTTAGAATTATTCTATTTATTTTCAAGGGCGCAAATGTACAAATTTTGTATTTCAAAACACGGAATCTCGATAATAAGAGATTTTTCGATGTCTAACCTTTTTAAAAGAAATTTATTAGAAGTACCTATGAGTTATATATCATAATGAATAATATGACACTATATTATGACTTGCAAACCTTGTTGAATTAATAGTAAGGTTAAGAGATTAAACTTTTTTAATTATAGACCGTCTTATCCGAATAAATCTAATTTTTCAATCTCTGCATTATTTAAAGCAAATAAATCAATACTTACAAATGGATAAAAAAATACAATTAACTAAAAAATGATGTTTTGAATTTTATCTTTGCGGAAAAATGGGGAGAAATAAATTATATGTGCCTTTTGTGAGAATAAAAAGAAATATCAAAGTTATACTTGTATTTTTTGTTTTTTTCTCTCTTCAACATTTTCAATTAACTGCCCAGACTAAAGATACCGTAATATATACCTATAAAGACAGCTCTCAAATTTCTGTTAAAAAGCCAACCGGAATATATGATGAAATGGATGTAGGCGATATATTTAAGCCAATGATTGGCAAAGTAAAGTATTATTTTAAAAGCAGGAAAATCACACCTCCACAAATAACTGATGATACTACAATTCAAATCAGTCCACTAACACACCCCTTATTAAAGGCTGATTCTGTAAGTTTGAAACCGGGGAAACTTGATTTCGCTTACTTCCCTGCTGTAGGTTATACTCTTCAAACCGGCACAACTGGTATTATTGCAATGAATATTTCTTTCTATACTGGCAATCCTGAGAACACTAATATTTCGGGTATAAATATCAATCCACAACTATCTTTTAATCATCCCCAATTTATGTTGCCGCTCAATTTTAATATATGGTCGAGTAAAAATAAAATTGATTTTACAGGCGATATGAGGTACTATAAATATCCTACCTATACATACGGGTTAGGCGGATATACAACTTTAGACGATGCTGACTTAGTAGATTATAATTATGCAAGAGTTTATCTGGAAGCCCTAAAACAGATTTCAAAATCGAAATTCTACTTCGGAGTTGGATATAATCTTGATTATCATTTTGGCATTCTTCAAGAAGGAAATACTTCTGATTTTGCTGCGTATAATGGCAACGCAATTCATACCACTTCATCGGGAGTAAATATAGACTTCCTTTATGATAGCCGTAAAAACCAGAATTATCCCGAAAACGCTACGTATGCAAACCTATGCTACAGATACAATTCCGAGTTATTGGCTAGTACTGAAAATTGGCATTCAATATATTTTGAGTACAAAAAATACATTAATCTACCATCCAATTCACATAATGTTTTAGCCATTTGGAGTCTTGATTGGTTTACATTTGGAGGTACTCCACCGTATTTCGATTTGCCAAGTACTGGTTGGGATAATTATTCGAACACTGGAAGAGGTTATATACAAAGCCGATTGCGTGGTCCAAGTATGGTTTATTTGGAAGCCGAATATAGATTTCGTTTTCTTAAAAGCGGAATACTCGGAGGAACTGTTTTTGCAAATGGCGAAAGTGTTTCGGAATGGGGAAGCAACAAGTTTGAAACTATATTGCCTGGTGTGGGTGCAGGAGTTCGAATAAAGTTAAATAAAATTTCAGGAGCTAATCTTGCTATTGATTATGGTTGGGGAATTGGAGGGTCAAGCGGATTATTCTTCAATATTAATGAAGTGTTCTAAATATTATTCATCATCTCCAGAGTAATTCTTTTTCCCTCTGTATGAACCTGAAAAATACAGAATAGCCCGCAAACCTACTAATGTTTGCTCCTTATTCCAATCGACAAACAAACTGCCACCAAGCCCAACATCAAAAGCTATTTTCTTAATTACCTCCACTTGAGCATATAATCCAGGTTGATAATAATAACGGGTATTTACTGTAGACGAATCAACCTGCGTATTCTTATAACCGGTAGAATAAGACACACCTCCAAAGGCCGAAACATGAACATCCTTATCTTCGAGACGCCAGCCATAGCCAATATGGAATTCGTAATTCGAAAAGCCCTTATAAAACTTTATTTCCGGGCTGGTGAGTTCAAGTCCAGTTTGAAAATAATTTCGTTTGATATGAAAACAAAGGTCTGCGCCAAGTGCTTTACCTAATTTAGTATTCTCGGAAGTATTTTGTTGAACTCCATATCCGCAGGTGAACCACTTATTATAATATCTGAACCTTTTATTATCCTTTACAAACTCACTATCCAAAGGGATTAAGCGCTTGCCTGTTATTGACCGAGGGACAGGAACAGGCTTCATTATTTTATAGTGAGTCCCATTTATTACAGTATCTCTTTGAGCTGAAAGGTTTGTTGAAACAAATAAACTAATTACAAAAAAGAAAAAGAATGAAAATTGTTTTCTCAAAATGTATTTTTTAAAAATAATAGGGGATGTTCAATTTAATCAAAAGCAGCACTATAATTAATGCTGCTTTTGATTGAGATGCAAAAATACAATTATTTCATCGAACCGCACATATCTTCAGGTTTCACCCACAAATCAAATTGTTCGTTGGTTACCAATCCTAACTCTATTGCGGCTTCGCGTAATGTTTTATCTTCTTTATGCGCCTTCTTTGCAATCTTGGCTGCATTCTCATAACCTATGTGCGTATTTAAAGCTGTAACCAACATCAGAGAATTTTCAAGATGTCTTTTAATTGTAGGTTTGTTTGGTTCAATTCCTACAGCACAGTTATCATTGAATGATACGCAGGCATCGCCAATCAATCTTGCTGATTGCAATACATTGGAAGCTATCAATGGTTTAAAAACATTCAATTCGAAATGACCATTCATACCTCCGATAGAAACAGCAACATCATTGCCAATCACCTGTGCGCATACCATAGTCAATGCTTCCGGCTGTGTAGGATTTACTTTGCCCGGCATTATTGATGAACCCGGTTCATTGTCAGGAATAATTATTTCACCAATTCCTGAACGTGGACCTGAACTTAACATACGAACATCATTTGCGATTTTCATTAGGGCAACTGCCGAACGTTTCAAAGCACCTGATAATTCAACCATTGCATCGTGTGCTGCCAATGCTTCAAACTTATTTGGAGCAGTTATAAAAGGCAAACCGGTAAGTTCAGCAATCTTTTTTGCAACCAATACATCATATCCTTTCGGAGTATTTAATCCTGTACCTACTGCTGTGCCGCCCAAAGCCAATTCACGAACTACTTCCAGAGCATTTTTAATTGCACGGATACTGTTGGTTATCTGTTGTGCATATCCGCCAAACTCTTGTCCGAGTGTTAACGGAGTGGCATCCATAAAGTGTGTACGCCCTGTTTTTACAATGCTTTTAAAGTCCTGACATTTTTTTACCAACGTATCTCTCAACTTTTCCATACCCGGAAGTGTAATATCTACCACCTGTTTGTACGCTGCAATGTGCATAGCAGTAGGGTATGTATCATTTGACGACTGTGATTTATTTACATCATCATTTGGATGAATAAATGTTTTTCCTTCACCCAGTTTATTGCCTTGCAACACATGCGTACGGTTCGAAACCACTTCGTTCACATTCATATTCGATTGTGTACCCGAACCTGTTTGCCATATTACCAAAGGGAATTCACTGTTTAATTTACCTGCAATTATTTCATCACAAGCTGTAGCAATCAAATCTCTTTTATCAGCAGCAAGCACTCCCAATTCATGATTAGCCATAGCTGCAGCTTTTTTAAGATATCCAAAAGCATAAATTATTTCTTTCGGCATCGAAGCTTCCGGTCCTATTTTAAAGTTATTGCGCGAACGTTCTGTTTGTGCTCCCCAATATTTATCAGCAGGTACTTTTACCTCGCCCATTGTGTCTTTTTCTATTCTGTATTCCATGATTTTATTTTATTTTTTAATTACCCGCAAAAGTAATGTTAATCCGATAATAATTTCTACTTTTGAAATATGAATTTAAACCTTTTTTATTTTAAACTATCTGCCTATATTATTCGCATTAACTTTTAACTTTATAAAAATGAAAAAATTTCAACTTGTTTCAATACTATTATTAATAGCTGTAGCATTTACTAATTGTAAAAAAGACAGTACTGAAGGACCTCAAGGAGTACAGGGTGCACAAGGACCAGCTGGGCCTTTACTAACAGGAACCCTGGAAGGTTATGTTTCGTTATGGGATCAATATGGCGGAAGAATTCTTACATCACAGGCAGGTGATACAGTTTCATTGATTGGAACTAATCAAAAAGTATATACTGATAGTACGGGTCTATATAAATTCCCGGGCTTGCCTACAGGAGTTTATTCGGTTGCATTAGGCAAGCCAGGATTTGGCAATACTATGGTGCAGAATATTCAATTGGCAGGCGGAGGCAATACAATTGCAAATGCTAAAATATCTCAGCCTTCAACAACAGTTGTTCCAGCATTGCTTGATTCAATTGGTACTTTAACAGGTAATATTACAGTTTATACAACATTGCCTAGTTACGCCCCACAGACTCGTACATTCATTCTTTATGTTGGTACCACAGCTTCTGTATCTGCCAATCCCGCTACTTATCTTGAATATTATACTAATACAGTAAAATCAACTTCGCTCAAACTTCCTTTCGTTATTCCTAAAACGGATTTATATGATGCAGGTTTTGTTACGGGGCAAACGGTTTATCTTGCTGCTTATGGCATTGGCGCAACACTCACAGCATCTGCTTACGTTGATTATAGTAATCAGGGGCGAACCATATTTACTGCATTGAGTATGCCTGCTGCCACCACTAGTTTGATTGTGCCCTAGTAGGTTTATTGAATTGAAGTAATAAAAAAGTCCCGAATTAATTCGGGACTTTTTTTGTTTTAAACCTGACGGGTTTTTAAAACATAAGGGGTAGGATTGGAATGCTGATTTAGTAGGATCGATTATGATAAAAAATGATTTTTTACCAAGGGATAGTATAAATGGCTGATGCTCCCATATTCAAATAGATACTATCATTTGTAATAGTATGCACACCAAGTCTTGTTTTATCTACAGAAATATTCCACTTTCCCATTGGGTAACTTCCTGCATTATTATAACTATAAACACCTAATGCACCAATATAGAATCCTATGGAAGGTATAGTTGCTTCATAAACTCTTTCTGGTTGGTTTTTATGGATTATATTTTGCTGAATATGAACAGCAAAGGTATCAGGTGCAATTGTTGTAACATCATTTGATAATTGTATTCTCCAATTATTAAAGAATCCTAGAATTCCAAACTGCAAGAAATTCCCAAGATTATCTTTATCAATTTCTCCTGACACACCGGAATGTCCTTAACTTGCACTTCCTATATAATCGTTCAAATCATCAATAACTACCACATAACTATAATCGGAATTCTGATTAATTGATACACCATTAAAAACAAAATCTCCTCGTGAATTGGTTAGTACCGAAACTTCATCAACACTATTCTTCTTATTAAGAAAACTATTATGAGAATAATTTGTAAAAAGATGAACGGTAACATTTGCCCATCCCGAATCGGTACAATTATTTTTTACATTGCCTGCAATATTCACCACATCTATATGGTCCTTTTTGCAAGAACCAAATAAAAAGAGAATAAAAACTATTACTACCAGATTTTTCAATTGTTTGGCTAGTATTACAAAACTAATCAATTTCTTCATCTGGTAAGCTATTTCGCACACCTTATATATAAGACTAAAAACCAAAACTGTTTTCATCCTTTTGAGAATTAAATAAAAAATAATGTGTTGTCAATTCAATTTAACGTTCTTCTTTTAGATTCCCAAGTAAAAATAGAAGCCAGTGGGTTTCTCTCCGTTGTGAGTGTAATAGCCCCTAAAACACTGCTTCCTATAAAACTTATCTGATAAAAAGGGAAGTACTTTTCTCCAAGATTAAAATAACTAGTGTAAAAATTGTTCTTTGATTTCATGTTTTTATTCTCATAATAAAGGATGAAAACAAATAGTAAAAGGTAAAAAAGCACATCTTAATGGTTTTCCTGAAAATCTGTTAAGATTTAGTGGAAATCTGTTAAGATGGACTGGTAATCTTAAAAGATTTAGTGAAAATCTGTTAAGATGGATGAGTAATCTTAAAAGATTTGTGAGTAATCTTAAAAGATGGATGAACAATCTTAAAAGATTTGTTGGTAATCTTAAAAGATTTGTGAGCAATCTTAAAAGATGGATTATAAATCTTAACAGATTTTTGAAAAATCTTAACAGATCTCCAAAAAGGACTTTTTAAAGTTTAAAATGTAAATTTAATACAGTAATAATAAGTAAAATAATCAATAAATAGTTAAACAATAAAACCATCAAGTCTTTTAAAAACCTTGATGGTTTAAAAACATAAAAGAGACTGTCTCAAGAGGGCAGTCTCTTTTTTTATAGTTGGAAATAGTAAAGTAGGATTTAGTACTTTTGTTAGGTAAATACTAAATGAAATACCTCTTTTCCAAATTAATAGTACTTTTTTCTTTCGGAGGATTTGCTC
>CAIRRW010000269.1 GCA_903881065.1 uncultured Bacteroidota bacterium | reverse complement strand
TGTTTTACAATAGCTGTCGCATCTATTTTCCTTAATACTCTTTTATACTGCCAAACAAATAAATTGGATCAACAAATAATTCAGCTTTCAGAAAGAAAATTTGAATGGTTGATTAACAAGAACTATGATTCACTTAATACCATTTTGGATGAACGATTAAATTATGTTCATTCAAACGGTTGGATTCAAACGAAGAAAGATATAATTGACGATTTGAAAAATGGGAAAATCGAATATCAACAGGTATCAACAACAGAAGCAACTGTAAGATTTTATGATAACACAGCTATACTAATTGCTAATGGGAAATTTACTGGATTTATAAGTAATACCCCATTTGCACTTAATTTAATATTTACAGAAATCTATATTAAAAACGGAAACAAGTGGCTGCTTGTTTCTCGTCATGCTAATAAAATGTAGTGTTCCTCCCCTATTACAGTTCGTTGCTTTGCCCAAATAACTACTTTTGTTTCCTAAATATTTCCGAGTAAAAAATCAACTTTAAATTAAAAATACGTATGAGAGAAATTTGTTTTTCAATCTTATTGATTCTATCTGTGCTAAATGTGAACGGTCAGTCAGTAGAAGAATTGGATAAAGCAGCAAGAGAAAAAGCATATAAAAATGACTTTAGAGGTGCAATAGATGAATACACAAAAGAACTGAAAATTAATCCCGAAAATGCGACAACCTATTTCGATAGAGGTGTTTTAAAAGGCTTTCTAAAAGACTACACCGGCGAAATTGCCGATTATACTAAGGCATTGGAATTTGATACTACTAATTCTGATTTTTATTATTTACGCGGACTTGCAAAGTATAATTTAAGTGATTTTAAAGGAGCTAATATTGATTATACTAAAACGCTGCAATTGGAGCCTGATAATGCTGATGCATTTTATTACAGAGGATTGGCAAAATCAGAAATAGTTGATTATAAAAACGCTATTATTGACTATGATAATGCAATTAATATAAGGCAGCAACACTATGAAGCTTATTGCGGAAAAGGATGGGCAAATGCACAACTTTATGATTATAAAAGTGCGATTTCTAATTTTGACAAAGCGATTTCAATAAATACTGAAATCACTACGGCTTATTATTATAGAGGACGAACGAATGGTAGACAGCATAATTTTGATCTTGCTATTCTTGACTACGCAAAAGCAATAGAAATAAACCCTTGGGATATCAAGGAATATGTTTTAAAGGAAAATCAAAATCATCCTGTCAAACAATATCACAAAGCACTTAAAAATTATAATAAAAACAATCCTTTGAATTTGAATTTATACAGTGTTAATTATAAAAGAGGTTTGTTAAATGCGTATCTGCATAATTATAAACAAGCAATAAAGGATTTTAATTTTGCTCTGTCAATCGATCCAAATGATTCCTTTGTTATTTTCTGCAGAGGAATTGTAAAAACTAAACTGAATGACCTTAACGGTGCTTTGATAGATTTTGACAAAGCAATAAATATTAATGCTTCAAAACCTGAATATTATTTACAACGTGCCGAATTAAAATTAAAACTTGGGCAAAAGGAAAGCAGTTGTAATGATATCAAGAAATTTATTGAATTAGGGGGAAACATTTATAAGGTAAATATTAAGTGTTTCTGATATTTGATCGCTAGGTTTCCATCAACAAAAAAGCCCTGTAAACTAGTTTACAGGGCTTTTTAATTTTATTAAAACTATTATCGAACAATAATCACTTTTTGTGTTGTAGTCGCTTCTCCATTACTTAAAGTAACAAAATACACACCTGAGTTATAATTATTCATATCAAAAGTTGTTTTATAAGTACCTGCACTCTTTTCTGATTCAGTGAACAAAACAGCAACTTCTCTACCTTGTAAATCAACCATTTTTGCAATTACAGGAGATGATTTTGTCAATGTATACTCCATAGTAAGTACATTTTTAATTGGATTTGGGAACAAATTAATTTTTGGTTGATTTGATATTTCATCAACACCCAAATGGCTTTCGCTTACTGCTAATGTTGCATCTACAATATGATCACCAGTAACTAGAGCATCATTATTTGAACAATTAAATGCACCATAAAAAGTAAAACTACCTGTACCGGCAGCAGGTGCAACCCATGTAAATGACCATGAATGAGAACCTGTAGTTCCTGTTGAGCCAGCAGCTGTATGAGTAATCCAAGTATCACCTGCTCCAGTTTTTACTTGTGAACCTGTTCCTGCAGTCATTGTACCGATAATAGCACCTGCTAAATTTTGTGGTGTAACTTCGAAACCAAATTTTACAAGCCCTGGATAATTTGCAGTTGCTGTAACTGTGTAAGATGTCCCCGGTACGTATCCTGTAACAGGAATATTAGAGGTTATTGAAGCTGTTGCACTTCCTATTGTGGCATCTGAATGGCAACCACCTACCGAACAATCACCTCCATCCCAAGCTGACCCAGAGCTGTAAGCGGGTGACCCAGCTGCATTTGCTGTTGCTGTTTTTTGTTGATCAAAAATGATCGCTGCTGCAGCAACTACAGCCATTGCTAAAAGTACTTTTTTCTTCATTTTATTTATATTTAAAGTTAAGTTGCAAAACTACTAATTATTATACTCGCTAATACAAAAATTGACAAATCAATATTTTTTATAGATTTCTTCGACAAAAGATAACTTTTTAAAGTTAAAAATGAATCCTTCGTCAATTTGTTTGCCAATATTCTGCTTTTGAACTTTCAAAATGTAATTTAAATTTATAATTCTTTCTCTTAAAATTATTTGAAACAAGAAGTCGATAACACCCAAAATCTCCATTTTCGTTTTTTATTACAAATAAAACGTTTTACATAACGTGTAGAATGTTTTACTCAACATATAAAATGATTTACTTAACGTATAGAATGTTTTGGATTACGTGGAAAACGTTTTACATTACGTGTAGAATGTTTTACATCATGTGTAAAACGCTTTACACTACATGTAGAATGTTTTAGACAACGTGTAAATCACTTTATATTACGTGTAGAACAGTTTATATAACGTGTAAATCATTTTACACGATGTGTAAAACGAAAATGGAGACGTGTAGCATAGTTGCGGAAATACGGATTCGGAAAATGTTTAATTGCTTGATATTCAACACCAATTATTTAACTGTAAATTTGAAAAAAGAAGAAATTACCAAATAATAATTGAAATGATTGCAGATTGGGAAGAATAAACTTGTTGAAGTAATAATTAAAAATATAGACATTTTGTCTGTTTAGGAATCTTTTCAATCAGTTATTAAACCTATCTGGTTTGCTAAAGAAAAATATAATTGAAGAACAAATTTTAATACTGATGGATTTGTTAGCCACAAAAGATTTTTTCTACTTTTG
>CAIRRW010000268.1 GCA_903881065.1 uncultured Bacteroidota bacterium | reverse complement strand
GAGGTATCCTTCACTTATCAGTATTGATTGAAACAATGCGTCGCGAAGGATATGAGTTGCAGGTAGGGCAGCCACAGGTTATCATCAAGGAAATTGATGGTGTTAAATGCGAGCCGATTGAAATTTTGACAGTTGATGTTCCTGATGAATATGCCGGTAAAGTAATTGAATACGTAAGTCAGCGTAAAGGCGATATGTTGTTGATGGAACCGAAAGGCGATTTGCAGCACATCGAATTTGAAATTCCTTCACGCGGTATCATCGGATTGCGTAATAATGTACTTACCGCTACTGCAGGAGAAGCAATTATGGCGCACCGTTTCAAAGCTTTCGAACCTTGGAGAGGTCCAATTCCTCACCGTAATAACGGAGTACTTATTTCAGGTGAAATGGGTACCGCTATTGCTTATTCAATTGATAAATTACAGGACAGAGGAAATTTCTTTGTTGAAGCCGGCGACCCGATATATACAGGTCAGATAATCGGTGAAAACAATCGTCAGGATGATATAGTAGTGAATATTACTAAGGAGAAGAAACTTACTAACATGCGTGCTTCAGGTTCGGATGACAAGATGCGTATTATTCCTAAAATTAATTTCTCTCTTGAGGAAGCAATGGAATATATTCAGCTTGACGAATACGTGGAACTTACCCCAAAATCAATTCGTTTGCGTAAAGTATTGCTTGACGAAAACGACAGAAAACGTCAAGAGAAAAAATTAGTTAGTCAATAGTTAATTGGTTTACTGGTTTATTGGTTCATTAGTTTGAACTAAAACAAAATAAAAATCCCCATTCTTAAAATAGAATGGGGATTTTTATTGTTACTATAAGTTAAATATAGAACTCTTAGGAAACCTTTTTGTCATAAAAATATTTAAAAAATTAATCGTCCAGATGAACTTTTATTTATGAGGAGCACCTTCTACAATTCTGAAAATATGCAACACAAAGGGAAACAATGCATCCATTGATTCCTGCGCTCCTCTTGTAGAACCAGGAAGAGCAAGGATAAGTGTATCGCCTTTCAAGCCGGCAACACCGCGAGATAACATGGAAAAAGGAGTACGATTTTGACCATAATTACGAGCAGCTTCCATGATTCCCTGTATCTCCCTATCAAGAAGAGGGCGGATAGACTCTGGGGTAACATCCCTTGGAGAGAGGCCTGTGCCGCCAGTAAGAATAATTATATCAGTTTTTAAATTATATAATTCGATAACTTTTTTCTGTATTACTTTCTGCTCATCAGGGATGATAACACTGTTGCTGACTTGAACACCGCAGGATTGAAGTTTTTTGATGATAGCCAAACCTGCTTTATCAGTTTTCTTGCCTGCGAAAATACTATCAGAACATATTATAACAGCCGCTTTTAAATCATTACGGAATTTATCTGTAAAGTCAGATTTGCCACCTTTCTTCTCCAGCAATTTTATTGAATGAATCTCGATTCCTTTATCAATTGGTTTCAACATATCATACATGGTAAGCGCTACCACTGATGCTCCGTGCATAGCTTCCACCTCCACTCCTGTTTTATAAACAGTATGTACTTCCACTTCAATGTGTATTTCCAAATTTTTTATTTCGTAACGAACTGCTGTAAATTCAATTGGCATTGGGTGACAGTCTGGAATCATATCGCTGGTGCGCTTTACAGCAAACAAACCCGCAGTTTTCGCCATCTCGAACACATCACCTTTAGCAACTGTTTTGTTTACAATAGCATCTATTGTTTCCTTATTACTTACTTTAACAATAGCTAATGCCTTGGCAAAACGGTGCGTAGTTGATTTGAATGTAATATCTATCATAATTATATTTCAAATTTTTTATTTCTGATTTAGGTTATTTATTCAGTATTCTCTTTCCAGACAAAAGAATCATCTTCAAATATTTCTTTGCCAAAAATAGGAACATTTATTTTTATCCGCTCAACAATATCACGGCAAGCATCAAAAGCATCTTTACGATGGGAAGAAGAAACAAATACAAACAAACATATTTCTCCTGCTTTAACAGAGCCAATACTATGATAAATATGCATACATGTTAAGTTATATTTTACAAAAGCGGCTTCACGAATTTCATGAAATTTCTCTTCCGCCATTTCTTCGTAAGCTGAATATTCAATAGAATTAACTGTTTTACCGTTAATAATATCATTACGTACCTGTCCTAAAAATATATCATGAGCACCAATGGAAGTTTTGGTGCTGTGCTTGGCAATGCTGTCAGCGATGAATTGTGGGCTTATGGCACCATTAACAAACACTTTATGTTTTTTCTTATCGCTCATTGTTAATCAGGGTTTGTATTTTTTTATCCATTCGGTAACTCCGCCTTTCAGATTATATAAGTTAGTAAGTGATGAATTCTTTTCAAGCAATTGAATAGCGATAGCACTCCGAATACCGAGTTTACATATCACAATCACTTTCTTTTCAGCATTAATTTTACCTCTATTCTCAACTATCTCTTCGAAAGGAATTTGAATTTCCTTTAATGTATTTAATATCGGCTCTTCATTTATCGAACGTATATCTATTATCTGTATTGCATTTCTTTTGTTATTAATCAAATCATTTAGTTCGTCCGAAGTTATTTCATTTACATTTTTTGGTTTAGTCGCACTGCAAAATAAACTATAATCAAAATTGACAAACTCTTCTAAAGTAGAAGGCGCTGTATCAAAAAGATTTTTGTTACGTTCAAATGCTATAGTATAAAATTGCATTGTTAACGCATTAATAATAGAAAGTTGACCGGATAATACTTCGCCGATTCCTATACATATTTTTATTGCATCATTCGCCTGAAGTGTTCCTATAATACCTGGTAATGTGCCAAGCACACCTATTTCGGAACAGCTTGGTGAACTTTCGGGAGCAGGAGGGTTGGGAAACAAACAACGATAAGTTGGTCCCTTGTCATCACCATTTTCACTGAAATTAAATACAGAAACTTGTCCTTCAAACTTATAAATGGAACCATAAACAAGCGGCTTATTCAACAATACACAAGCATCGTTCACCAAATACCTAGTTACAAAATTATCAGAGCCATCAATAATAATATCGTAATTTTTGATGATATTAATTGCATTCGCATTGGTCAGCTGAAGATTATAAGGTATGAAATTCACAAAAGGGTTTAGACGTGAAAGCCTGTGAATAGCACAATCTACCTTAGGTTTGCCAATGTCATCAATGGTATATAATATCTGCCGTTGAAGATTTGTCTCCTCCACTTTATCAAAATCCACAATGCCGATGGTGCCGATTCCTGCAGCAGTTAAATATTGAAGAGCGGGACAACCAAGCCCTCCTGCTCCTATTATCAGTATGGAAGAATGTTTTAATTTGCGTTGTCCTTCTATACCTATCTCAGGTAAAAGAATATGACGATTATATCGATTTATTTCTTCGGTGCTTAACATTTATCCTCCTGCAAATGGCGGCAATAAAGCAACTGTATCACCTTCATTTAGTTTTAAATTATCCTTCACCACTTGATTGTGAAGCGCTATCAGAAATTTATAGTTGTTTAATTCAGGGTAATCAACAAGTATTTTTGATTTTAAGGAATCGCAATCTGAAACATTTTTTACTTCTGTTTTATTCGTACCGGCTGCATCTATCAATGCTCCAAAAAATATAACGTTAACAGTCATCGCGCTCTTTAATTATCTTAAAACAGAAATAATATCAGTGTATTTGAGTGAATTGGTAATAATAAACACCATGCAAAATTAAGGAAGAATAAAAACATCAACGAGCGTTCCTGCTTTAATATTTTCAGATTCTTCAGGTAAATAAATCAAACTATCAGCGATAGCAAACGAACTTAATTTGTAGGATTCCTGTCCTTCGAGGGGCACTACAAAATTATTTTCTATACGCGATTTAAGAAAGTTGGATAAACCCTTTTTCTTAGTATAATTGGTTTTTATTGGAAGTTTTAACGATCTGAGGAATGCATTCGAATCGCCCTGCATTTGCCGCAAAGCAGGATACACATAATTATAAAAACAAGTTAATACCGCTGCAGGGTTTCCGGGCAAGGCAAATATTAATGCTTTTTTATGTTTACCAAAATACAATGGTTTACCGGGCTTTTGTTTTACTTTATAAAAAATATTTTTGGCTTTTAATTTCAATAATGCTCTGCCAACAAAATCATAATCGCCAACCGAAATACCGCCAGTTAAAATGACCATATCAAATTCGTGAACGGCTTTTTCAATCAGATTATATATTTTCGTTTCGTCGTCGGCAACCCACTGAACGCTTACCGGATCGATATTAATACTTTGCAATGAAGCAATCAAACTAAAGGAATTTGATTCATAAATATTTCCTTTTTCGAGCTTTGTACCCGGCTTTTGCAATTCGCTTCCGGTAACAATTACAAATACTTTCGGCTTTCTGAAAACTGAAACAGAAGTTAATCCTAAACCTGAAAGATAACCGATAGCACCTGCATTTAAAAGCGTTCCGCTGCTTATGGCAAGTTCGCCTTTATTTATCTGCGAACTTTTTAATCGAATGTTTGCTCCTTTTTTTATCTGTGAATCCTGAATTTTCAAACAGCCATTTTCAACAATTACCTTTTCCTGCATCACCACAGTATCTGCTCCTTTTGGAACTTCGGCTCCTGTAAAAATACGTACTGCCTGTGCTTTCTTTAACTCCTTCGGATATGCACTACCTGCCGGCACTTCACCAACAATGGAAATATCGGTTTTAGTATTTAAATCACTATGAATAAAAGCGTATCCATCCATACCAGACTGATTAAACGGCGGCAGAGAAATGGGCGCAAACACATCCTTTGCCAGCACGTACCCAAAAGCCTTATATAACGAGAGTTTCTCGATAGGCAAGGTTTTAGAATTTGATACAATTGCTTTTTGGGCTTCTTTTACGGAAATCATTTTGCAAAAATCAATATTATTAATGACATATTGGTATTCTTCTGAAAAATACTTTTTGAAATTATTTTTGCCTGCAGATATTGTTTTTTGAAAACAAAGTGTTTTATAATATTTCAAAAAGTAATAAAAAAGTCCAGAATTACTTCTGGACTTTTTTTATTGATAATTACTATTCTATTACGAAACTATATCCAGTTGAAAAATCCCTGCAATTGCTCCTGTATTCATCACATATAATTCATCACCGTTGGAAAAGTAGAAATCAAATGCTTCTTTTGATTCCTCATTAGGAGCAAGGGTTACAAATTCACCAACTTTATTTCCTTTCAGCATCATGCCGAAAATAAGTGTGGAAGCTCCTTTATTATGTATGTTTATTCGTTTTCCGGGGCTGTAAACTATCGGACAGATTACCACATCGGCACCTGCTGCGGGTGTACCTTTCTTAATTTCTTTATGTTTTTCGGGGAAAAGCAGGGAGACGTTAAAGTATAAACCAACGGCAGTGGTGCTGCGTTTATTGTTTTTTGCTATGTCGTAAAGATTGTCTGTAAGTGCATCGCCAAGGTTTTGGGCGGCAGTATTTTCGTTTACTATATCAGTATCTACTGAAGTAGCATCAACTTTCTGTTCTTCGCTGGAAGTGGTATAACTGGCATATAAATTGGTAATAGCAGTTTGAAATGGAATACCTAAAACGCCAACATACTTACCTGCCTTGCCTACCAGCGTATTTACATTTATACTGAAATCTTCCTTGGTAACTCTGTAAAACGAATCCATGCCATTCGGAAACGTTTCTATATATCCTTTAGTATCTTTCCCTCCAAAGCTGCCTCTGGCAGTACCTATAAAGTTGGCAACATACTTTTCGATGGCAGCTCTGGCGGTATCTTTTTCACTTGTGCCGCCCATTCGTGTGCCGATATCCGATGTTTTTGTATTAATCATTTTTCTCAATATTTCCACTCTATTTTGCGTATTGCTAATATTAGTATCATATATACTCGCCGGATTATTATTTGTCATATTCAATATATTATTATCGGCAAACGTGAGCAAACGGGTATTTGTAATTTTTACGTTTTCAAAATTAGCATCAAAATAGTCCTGTAAATTTTTCATATTGTTTAGTTTTAAGGTTAATTAATATAGTTGCTATTTTTATAATTCGATGTAAGGTAACTGTATTATAATGGCAAACTAATTAATAATTTTATTTGGTGAGGCAAACTCATACACAGCTTGAGTTATAGGAAACCTTTAAAAACAGGTATTTTATAGTTTTTTCATCAATTGAGAGGTAAACCTATAAATTGATTCTTTCGTTCCTTCCTATGGTAAAAAGTTGCTATACGTGTTTTCTTTCCACTAAGCCTATAGT
>CAIRRW010000267.1 GCA_903881065.1 uncultured Bacteroidota bacterium | reverse complement strand
TTTATTTGGTTATACATTCAAAAATAAATTTCGTTCTGTTCGGAGTAAAAATAGATAAAATATTCAATTGGCAGGTACATTAAAGATAAATCTTTCGTTAAAATAAAAAAATCCTGCCCTATTTACAGAGCAGGATTTATTTATTTTAAACCTTCAAGGTTTTAAAATCTTGAAGGTTTAGCATGCATATTTTACAACGTTTTAATCTCTACTTCCGCACTATAAGTAAGGTCTTTATCAGTACCCATAGCAAACGAAATCATTTTATAATTTGTATTTCTTTCCAGTTCAGGAATAGTACCTTCGCGTTGCGAAGCGTAATAAAAACCCCACTTTGCAGGATTGGTTTCCGTATTTGTAGCCAGAGTAATCATTATTCCATAATGTATTCCGCCTCCTTTTACATGTGTAATGTAAAAATCAATGAGTGCTGAATTAGCAACCGTAGTTACTGATAAAGTGGTTGCCTCCAATTTACCCTGCGCTCCATCATCTTTTGCAAACGGATAACCGGTTTTTTTCAGCAATGCCAAATTCCCTGCACAAAACGTGTTCAGCCAGTTTCCATTTTTAGTAAAGTCTTGCTGAACCGCTTTTCTGGCTTCGCCAGTCTCAGCCACCTGAGCTTTGTAATAGGGTTTTAGCCTTACTTTATTAAATATATCCAGTTTCCCGCTGATAGTTGCCGTATCAACTGGCAAATCAGTAAAACTTCCTATATTTTCATTCAAGGTGTTATTACTGATAGTTATTTCGTCCGAAAAAACCGGGTCACTCGAATCGCCTAAATCTGTGTTAAGCTTTGGTGCTTTTGCCATTTTGTAATTGTTTTTTATTGTTTATACTACTTTTAATTATGAATTTTAAATCTTTATATTGCTGAAATTAAGGTTATTAATGCAGGTTAAATTGCCAAAACCTCGAGTACTAACCCCTGCCTTCTTGGTTATAACCCCAGCCTTCCCGGTTAGAACTCCCGAGCTCTCGGTTAGAACCCCCGACCTCTTGGTTAGATCTCCCGACCCCTTGGTTAGAACCCCAGACCTCTCGGCATTAACCCCCGGCTTCGTGGTTAAAGCTCCCGAGCTTCCGGTTAAAACTCCTAAGCTTTCGGCATTAACTTCCGAGCCTTCGGCATTAACTTTTATCTTCTTGGTTAGAGCTTCTGTGAAAAACGTCCTCACCCAAGCTTTTCTCTTCCTCCCTTTTCAATAATCTATCTAAAGAACGCATACAAAGATAACGGACAATAAAATTAACATCCTATTGCTTATTAAGCAACTGTAAATGAATGGGAAATACCTCTCGAAAACCGTTTGAATACAACAAACAACCTCTCGAAACCCAAAAAGCAACTCGTTTTAAATGTTAAAATTTGGAGAGTACTGTGAACAATATCATCAGTATTATATTCCGGACACTCGGCTTTTCCATTAATATACGCAGCATTTTTTCGTTGGAATTTACTTTCTGCTTTTTGAGCCGCAATAAGGTTTGCGAAGCACAATTTTGTGTAGAGATATTAGAACAAGTGCTTTCCCTTTCGTTTGCTATTTCATCTACCGACATGTGTTGAAACATAAGCTGCATATTTCTTTCGCCACATTCGCCTATCTTATAATAGCGACAATTGTCACAAATCCTTTTTCTCATCAATATAATATAACGGCTGATAATTTCCTTGTCTTCCAGTTCCTGCACCACATACACCAAATCAGCCATTGATTTATATTTCAAAAACTCCCTGCTCTTAAAAAGTTCAATGCAATAAATCTTCGACTCCTTATCCGGCATCGCCTCTACATATATATTATGTATAACCCTGAAATTTCTTTCGAATCGATAAGTCTGTGCATTCATCTTTATAGAGTTTAGTATTTACCGAAATTACTATTAATAAGCATCGAAACCCAAACTATCTTTTATTTGCTAAGTTAGTGCTCCTTATTATTCTTTACATTTGTTTGTAATTTCATCTTTAATATTAAAGGAATGAAGAAAATAGTAGTGGTGTTTTTGTTGATGAATGTGGTGCAGATGAATGCACAACTTTGTTTTAATCCTGTAAAAAAATATGAAGCAGGTAGTTTCCCTCGTTCTGTTGTTAGTGGCTACTTTAATGGCGATTCTATTCTTGATTTAGCTGTGGCTAATCAAAATTCAGATAATGTATCTATATTGCTAGGTAATGGAACTGGAGGCTTCGGAGCGCCAACAAATTTTAATATTCGTATAAATGCCTATTCAGTATGTACTGCTGATTTCAATAACGATGGCAAAGCTGATTTAGCAACCGCTGATGATGCAGGGCAAATAACAGTATTACTTGGTAATGGGTTGGGCGGTTTTGGATCGCCAACAAATTTTACAGCTGGAGGTGGTACTTGGTATATTATAAGTGCTGATTTTAATAGAGATGGGAATGCCGATTTGGCAACTGCGAATGCATCTGACATTTCTATTTTACTTGGTGATGGGGGAGGAAATTTTTTCCCTCCAACCAGTTATGCTGCTGGCGACTCTTATTATTCCTTATGCTCGGCAGATTTTAATGGGGATGGGAAAATCGACTTGGCGATTGCAGGAGTAGGAGTTGTAGTATTGATAGGTGATGGCTTAGGTGGTTTTAGTAATGATACTACTCTTTATTCAATTGGTACACCATATTCAGTTTGCACTGCTGATTTTAATGGAGATGGTAAAATAGACTTAGCAGTTACAGCAGAGGGATGGAATGAGATGGATGTTTTTCTCGGTAACGGTCTTGGAGGTTTTGGTACTATCAATCGTTTCGCAACAGGTTACAGACCCTATTCAATCTGCAGCGCAGATTTTAATGGAGATGGGAAAGTTGATTTAGTAACTGCTAATGGTGGCATTGATAGCATATCAGTGTTCCTCGGAAATGGATTAGGTAGTTTTAGCAACCCTTATAATTATTATGTAGGAACGGGACCTTATTCAATAATTAGCTCTGACTTTAATCAAGACCACAAACCGGATATAGCTTTAACATTCCGTGACAGTGTATCAGTATTATTAAATTGTACTTTAATTGGAATAGATGAACTAACCAACCCCGAATCCATCACTCTTTACCCCAACCCTGCCACCACTTCCTTTACAATCGAAAGCACCAACAAAATACAAAGTATAAAAGTAATAAATGTAATAGTGGAGGAAATAATTACGAATTACGAATTAGGAATTACGAATGCCGTAAGTATTGATGTAAGCGGTATAGCCAAAGGAATTTATTTTGTAGAGGTAACAGATGAAAAGAAAAATGTTATCAATAAAAAAATAATCATTCAGTAACATAAAACCTTAGTTGCCAACGGCAATAAAAATCATTTTAACTTGTAACTTGTTAAGAATGTCTACCCATATGTTACTATTTTACTACTTTCGCGCATTAATATGTTGAGGACAGAAAGATTAATGGAGTACGAAATAAAACCGAAGGAGAAATTAAGTTTAGGTGTTGACGAATTATGGCATTACCGCGAACTCTTTTATTTTTTTACCTGGCGGGATATTAAAGTAAAATACAAACAAACTTTTTTGGGCTTTGCCTGGGCAGTATTACAGCCATTTTTTATGATGGTAATATTCTCCCTTTTCTTCGGTCAGGCATTAAAAGTACCGTCGGATAATCTGCCATATCCCGTATTTGTTTTCTCAGGATTGTTATTATGGAATATATTTTCATCAGGTATTACTGCCGCCGGCAATAGTATGGTGAGCAATGCAAATATCATCAAAAAGATTTATTTTCCACGATTAATCATCCCGCTATCATCAGTGCTGGTTGCACTTTTCGACTTCCTTATGGCATTCCTCATTTTTGTAGGTATGCTTATATATTATCAGGTGCAGATAAATTATTTGAAACTATTTTTATTCATTCCCGCAGGTGTTATTATCTGCTGTATTTCCACCTTCGGATTAGGCACTTTGCTTGCCGCACTAACCATTAAATACCGCGATTTCCGATATATTATTCCTTTTTTGGTACAGTCATTATTATTTATCACACCTGTTATTTATCCGGTATCTATACTTACACATCAATGGTTAAAGTACATTGTGTCACTCAATCCGATGTATGCAGCAGTAATTATTTTCAGGTCGAGTATTGTTAATACACCTGTTGAGATGAATATGATAGCTATCAGTCTGATTTCAGCAATAGCATTCTTCTTTGCCGGACTGTATTATTTCCGTAAAACAGAATCTTATTTCGCCGATTTAGCATAACAGATGAAACCGATACTGGAAATAAAAAACATATCAAAAAAGTTTCGTATTCATCACGAAAAGCAGACGTATCTTAGTATGCGAGATTCCATCTCGTCCATGTTTAAACCGCATACATCTTCCGACGAAAACTTTTATGCCTTGGATGATGTGAGTTTCGATGTGTTCCCCGGTGATAGCGTTGGAATAATAGGTAAAAACGGCGCAGGTAAATCAACGCTGTTAAAAATATTATCGAAAATTACTCCACCTTCTTCCGGCAAAATTATCTCCAGAGGACGCATTGCGAGCCTTTTGGAAGTGGGTACGGGATTTCATGCCGAATTATCCGGAAGAGAAAACATATTTTTAAACGGTTCCATATTAGGCATGAGAAGAGCCGAAATTCAGAGAAACTTTGATTCGATAGTTGACTTTTCCGGTGTCGAGAAATTTCTCGACACACCGCTAAAACATTATAGCAGCGGTATGCAATTGCGTCTGGCATTTGCTGTAGCTGCATTTCTGGAAAACGAAATATTGATTATAGATGAAGTGCTTGCTGTTGGCGATGCCGAGTTCCAAAAGAAATGTATGGGTAAGATGGAAGATGTAAGTAAAAATCAAGGACGGACGATACTATTTGTAAGCCATAATATGGGCGCATTAAGTACGCTATGCCATAAATCAGTATTGCTTGAAAAAGGAAAAGTGAAGGAGATTGGCAATACAAATAATATAATTAATGATTACCTCAGCAATAATCTTCACCATAGCAATTCAGTTACATATACGGATGAAATAGTAAAAGAAATTTCCATCAAACAGGAAAGAGATACCATTGTATTAACTGCACGATACGAACACGATAAACCTATCAAGCAACCGAATCTTGGTTTTGTTATTTATAATTTAACTGGCAATCCTATTACTGGCACCAATCCTTTAAAATCGGGCATTTCCGAATTTGGTACGCCTAATGAAAAAGGAACAGTAAGCATACGAATTTCCTCTCCTTTTCTTGCTGATGGAATATATTCGGTCTCTATTTGGCTGAACGACGGTATCGGTGATATGTTGTTTCATAAACCACATTGCCTTAATTTAGAAATACTGCAGATGAGTACCTATATGGAGAAGGATTTGAATAATGAGGGTTATGTAGTTCCAATCTGCAATTGGGAGTTTAGTTAATTTATTTTTCATTAAACAATCAATAAAGTTGGAAGCATCAAATTCGATAATAAAAAAGATACCGTTTGCCTTAAACATTGTCAGGTATTTTCGTAAAGTGGCTGGCGTTACTCCCGAAGAATTAAATTATAAATTCCACACGCAACGGAGAGACGCATTAATAAACAACTATTTTCAAAATAATAGTTCCGTAAGGAAACTGCAAATTGGTTGTCAGAGCCACCCATTTACTGGTTGGTTAAATGTGGACTTGGCACCAAAGAATGCAGAAACGGTTATAATGGATGCTACCAAATCGTTTCCTTTCCCCGACGAATCATTTGATTATGTTTTCTCTGAACATATGATTGAACATATTCCTTTTAAGGATGGTTTATTTATGTTTAAGGAATGTTTCAGGGTATTAAAAAAAGGAGGGAAGATGAGAATCGTTACACCTAACCTTGAGTTTCTGATAGCTCTTTATAATAAGGAGAAGACGAGTGTTCAAACAAATTATATCGAATTCAGTAAACGATATTTTTCAGCAGACGTTCCTGTTTCAGACGCTGTTGTAATTAATAATTTCTTCAGAGATTGGGGACATCAATTTATCTATGACGAAAAAACATTGAAGTATTCTGTTGAAAAGGTCGGTTTTGCTTTATTTAGAAAAGGTGAGGTGAACAAGAGTGAAGATAAGAACTTTTGTGATTTGGAAAAGCACGGCTTGGAAATTACCGATGAATTTAATGTGCTTGAAAGTATAGTAATAGAAGCAACTAAACCTGTTTAATGCCCCAAGTATCAATATTTATTCCTCTTTATAATACCGAATTATTTATTCAGGAGACTATTGAATCTGTATTATCTCAAACCTATCAGGATTGGGAATTATTTATTATTGACGACAACTCGAAAGACAATAGTTATGCAGTAGCCAAAGCTTTTGAGTTGAAAGATAAAAGAATAAAGGTTTTAAAAAACGATACGAATTTAGGAATGATGGGCAATTGGAATAAAGGCATAGAGATGTGTCATTCCGAATACTTCGTAAAGCTGGATGCAGATGATAGCTGGCATCCGGATTTCTTAAAGGAGTCGTTTAATATAATGTCATCATTTCCAGAAGTGGCATTGGTATTCACAAAATATATTAATATAAATGATGCCGGAGAAACGATACCAGATTCTGAATTGTCACTTCCTGAATTTGCAAAGGAGAAGTCGTTTAATACCATTGATCTTGTTAACCAAGGGCAGGATAAGATGCTTTCTTATCCAATACTTCGACAAGGTTTATCGTTAATCCGAACAAAAGTATTTAAGGAAATAGGAGTTTACCGATACCTGCTTACAAAGGAAACACAGGCATCCACCGATACTGAGTTTTACTTTCGTGTTGGATGTCATTACAAGATTTATTGTATCGATAAGACGCTTTATTATTATCGTATTCATCAAAATTCTATCAGTTACACAAATGCAAAGGATAATCTGTCGGCACAAAAGCTTTATGAGATTAAATATTGTATTCTCCAATACTATTATAAGCAGGGGGAAATAGGGGAATCATTTTTCAATCAACAAATAAAAGGAGCAGAATATTTGTATAACTTTTTTCGTTCATATAAATACAGAGCAGAGCATAAATATATCACATCATTAATGTGGACGTTCAGAAATTTCTATCTTGCACCTTTAAAAACTTTCAAATTCTATATCGGAAAGATATGAGTAATATTAATATTATTAAAGTTGGGTTTTGCGTAGCGTATGATTGGGATTTATTGAAGAAATCATTGCCGAGAGTTTATGATTATGCCGATTCTATATGTTTGTCAATTGATAAAAACAGAAGAAGCTGGTCAGGGAAGAAGTATAATTTTGATGAGAAGGAATTTCAAGAATGGGTAAGTAAAATAGATAAAGAGAATAAGATTAAAATATATGAAGATAATTTTTCTCTGTTAGATTTAAGTCCCATTGAGAATGACAACCGCCAGCGTAAACTTATGGCGGCATACATGGGAAAAGGTGGGTGGCATATTCAGATAGATTCAGATGAATATTTTCTGGATTTTAATGGTTTCAGAAATTATCTACTTAACTTAAATTCAAATCCTACTGGCAATGAAAAACCAATTAATATCTGCTGTAATTGGTTATCATTAATAAAAAAGTTGGAG
>CAIRRW010000266.1 GCA_903881065.1 uncultured Bacteroidota bacterium | reverse complement strand
GGAGAATAAGAGTGAAGATCAAAAGCCTGTTGGCAGAAAAGGATATTACAAAGATACAGAGCAAATACGAAGAGATCTACAAAAAAGCTTCAGTTTGGCTTTATAAGAAATTTGACGGTGTCCACTCAATAATATACTTGCAGATAAAAAAGACAGCCTTGCTTCTATCCTAACAAAACTGCCTGTTCCGGTGCCTATTGATGAAATAAAAGTAATGTCGAAAGAACAATTAAAGAAACTAAAAAAGAAAAACAATGAACAGCTAAGCGAACCGATTGACTGGATTAAAGTCGGCTGGATAGTATTGTTGATTGTTACTGCGCTTGTTATTCTTCTGTTTATGTTACCATGGATTATTTGGCAATATCTTAATGCAAAAGCAAAACAAATGAATGCCTCAAAGGCATATAATAGTTATCGTGCTTCGTTATATTATCTCAATCAGCTTGGTTATTCCCGCGACAGCAAAGGTCCGCAGGAATATGCATACTTGATGGATTTGAAATTCGGTACCAACTTTAATGCATTCAGTAATGTGTATCAGAAAATAAAATACGGTTCCGTTCCGTTATCAGAAGCGGAACAGAAGATGGTAAATAATTTTTACAAACCGTTTATAAAACAGGTAAGAAGCAAAACAAAATTGAAAACACGATTCAGTAAGTTTTTAAATATTTATAACACGATTCATTATTTCACACAACCTAAAACAAATTAAATAACAATTAAAATGGAAGAACAAAACGGTCAATTGGAACAGACTTTAGCCAACATTCAAAAGTTGGTTGATAATGTAGAAACTGTTATTCGCGGCAAAAGAATGCAGATACAATATGTGCTTACTGCGTTACTCGCAAAGGGACACATTTTGATGGAAGACAATCCAGGCACAGGAAAAACAGTGATGGCGAAAACGCTTGCGAAAAGTATTGCCAGTGAAAAAGGCGGTGAAGCAAGCTTTAAACGTATTCAATTTACTCCCGATTTATTGCCAATGGATTTAATCGGTTCACACATATTTGATGATGTGAAAAAGGAATTTGTTTTCAAAAAAGGTCCTCTGTTTTGTAATTTATTATTGGCGGATGAAATCAATCGTGCCTCGCCGAAAGTGCAGTCTGCCTTGCTGGAGTGTATGGCCGAACATCAGATAACAATGGGCGAAACAACTTATCCGCTGGAGAAATTATTCTTTACTATTGCCACACAAAATCCTGTAGAAATGGAGGGTACCTATCCCCTACCCGCTGCACAGCTGGATAGATTCTTCATTAAAATATATTTCGGATATGTTGATGATGAAACGGAATTGAATATCTATAAAGATTATTTGGGAATACAAAATAACCTTGAAAACATCAAACAAGTGTTGACGATGAAAGAGATTCTTTTCCTGCAGGAGCAAACAGAAAAGGTTTTTATTCATGATGAAATAATTACAGGTGTACGAAATATTGTGAGAGATACGCGTAAACATGCAGATATAGTGCTTGGTGCATCTACACGAAGCGGTATTACTTTTCTAAAATGTCTGAAAGCTTTTGCATTGGTTAACGGTCGCACTTTTGTTACGGAAGACGACTTGAATCAATTGACATCAGCGGTGCTCGATCATCGTTTGATTTATAGAAACAAGGAGGCGAAACAAAAAGCATTGGCTGCAATTCTTGCAAAAGAACTGGATAGGTTGAGCCGATTGAAAATTACAACCAATGCAAATACGTATGGACAAAGTCCATTATAAGCATGATGCCACAGATTCACAGATTAAAATTAATTTGTGTATTGTATTTTTAATCTGTGAATCTGTGGC
>CAIRRW010000265.1 GCA_903881065.1 uncultured Bacteroidota bacterium | reverse complement strand
GAGGTATGATTTAAAAATAATGTTTATTCTGTTTTGTGCGTTGATGCCGAGTCTGGTGTTTTCGCAAAAAACTAAAACATTGCTCGAAAGTGGTGATAAAGCCATGGCAGACAATGATTATTTTTCTGCTGCCGGATATTACAATAGAGCTATTTTTCAGGATTCATCAGATATTGATTTGCAATATAAATATGCCGAGGCAAGTCGTTTGAATTATGATTATGCTATTGCAGAACATTGGTATAGTAAAGTATTAAAAAAAGATGATGTAGGGAAGCTCTATCCGCATTGTTCTTTCTGGTTGGCAAGTATTAAAAAGGGCGAAGGGAAATATAAAGATGCCAAGAAATTATTTGATAAATATGCCAAACGAAATAAGAAAAAGAAAGATGATTATTTTGTAAAAAAAGCGCTTCAGGAAGTGGATGCCTGCGATTTGGCAATGGTGCTGATAGCAAACCCTGATAAAAGTATTACTATCATTCATCTCGATTCGATGGTAAACAGTAAGGTATCGGAGTATGCGCCGGTGGAAGTGGATAGTGTTTTATATTTTTCGTCGCTGCGCGATACCAGAGACAGAGATAAAAAGCACAACGTAAGCTACAATAAAATATATACTGCCATTCAGGATAGTATCCGCTGGCAGAAGGCGAAGGAGCTGGATACGCTTTTCAATAAAGAAGGCATACATACAGCCAACACTGCTTTTAATGATAATTATACGAAGGTGTACATCACGCGCTGCGAACAAAAGAATGCACAGGATTTTATGTGTGAGATATATTCGTCGGATTTTGTGAATGGTCATTGGCAATCATTAAAGAAACTTCCTTCTGAAATAAATATGAAAGGATATACCAATACGCAACCTGCTGTTGGTTTTCTGGGTGATAAGGAAGTGCTGTTCTTTTCTTCCAACCGTCCGGGAGGAGAAGGCAAAATGGATATATGGTATTGCAGTATAAAAAAAGATGGCACCTATGGCAAGGCAGTAAATGCCGGCAAAAAAGTTAATTCAGTAGAGGATGAAATTACTCCCTACTATTGTAAACCTTGTCAGGAATTATTCTTCAGTTCCACTTGGTGGAAAGGTTTGGGAGGTTTCGATATATTTAAAAGTGATTATAAGGATGGAGAATTCGGTGATGCTAAAAACCTTGGCTTTCCTATAAACAGTAACTACAACGATATTTACTTTACAATAAACTCAAAGAAAACAGAAGCGTTTATTTCATCCAACCGAAAGGGTTCGTACTTTGAAGAAAAGGAAAGTTGCTGCAATGATATTTATATGTTTAAAATCCCGAAGATTAATGAACCACCTAAAAAGGTGGACAGTACAAAGGTATTTGTAACACAAATGAAATTGCTTGTTCCGCTTACATTATATTTTCATAATGATGAGCCGGATAAAAAAACACTAGCTATTACTACTACAAAGAATTATAAAAAGACATATGAAGATTATACCTTGATGCGTAATCAGTATAAAAAAGAATACTCCAAAGGTGCATTAGATAAGGATTATGACCGGGCAATAAACGATATTGATACTTTTTTTGATGACAGCGTAGATGCCGGTATGCATGATTTGGAACGATTTGCACAGTTACTTAAAAAGGTTTTGAAGGATAATGAAAAGGTTACTATTACGATGAAAGGATATTGCAGCCCACTGGCATCAACTGATTATAATATAAATTTAGCAAAGCGAAGAGTATCTTCATTGAAAAATTACTTTATGGAATATGAGAATGGCGTGTTTGCACGTTATATAAACAATGCCAACCCGAAGGAAGGAAGCATCACATTTCTGGAGGAAGATATCGGAGAATTGAAAGCCCGCCCCAATGTGAGTGATGATTATTACGACACCAAAAATTCTATTTACAGTCCCGCAGCAGCAATGGAAAGGAAGATTCAGATCATTGCAGTCTCCTCTTTTTCTTCAGAAAATAATGATATAAATAAATAGAATACCTTTGCCTTTTATGAAAATCCCTCAGCTATACTTATTATCAATTTTCGGAGGTGTACTATTGGCTTTAGGATGGTTTCCTTATGGTTTCGCTCCTTTATTATTTGTTGGTTTTGTTCCGCTATTAATAATTGAACAGGCAGTTTCTGACAGTTCTTATAGATATAAATATTTTATTCTGCTGGGCTGCACCTACCTTTCATTTTTAATATGGAATGTACTAACAACATGGTGGGTAACCAAAGCCTCGCTTGGCGGCGGTATTATGGCAATAACAGCAAACACATTGCTGATGACAATTGTGTTTTTGATGTATCATAAATCTAAAAACAGAATTGGCAAAAAGTGGGGCGGTCTGATATTCATTTGTTACTGGATGGCATTTGAATTTTTTCATCTACGCTGGGATTTAAGTTGGCCGTGGCTTACTCTTGGAAATGGTTTCGCTGATCATCCAAGATGGATCCAATGGTATGAATTTACAGGAGTATTTGGAGGCAGTTTGTGGGTGCTGAGTTCAAATGTGCTAATTGCAAAACTTTTAGGAGATAAATTTGTTGGTAAAGCATATACTAAAACAAATGTGATTTGGATATTATCTTTACTAATGATTCCTATCCTTTTGTCATACGTGATATACAATTGTAAAGGGAAATTTGAAGGAGAGACTAAAGTTGTTATTGTTCAGCCGAATATTGACCCGTATAATGAGAAGTTTAACAGCTCTTTCGACAATCAATTGAGAAAGATGCTAAAACTAGCAGGGGTAAAAACGGATAGCACAACCGACTATTTAATATTTCCGGAAACAGCCATTCAGGATAATTTATGGGAAGGTAAACTAAACGAAAGTCCAAGTATTCGAACGCTAAGAGAGTTTTTAAAACCGTTTCCGAAACTAAAAATAGTTATTGGGGCGAACTCTTCCAAAGCATTCTTGAAAGGAGAAACACCTACTATTACGGCACGGCATTTTGGTGACGACACCACTTCCTTTTATGATGATTATAATACCGGACTGCAGATTGATAATACAGATAGTATTCAAGTATATCATAAATCGCGTTTAGTGCCGGGAGTGGAGAAAATGCCTTTCCCGTTTATTTTTAAATACCTTGAGAAATATGCAATTAGTTTGGGAGGAACTGCGGGAAGCTATGGCACTCAGGAAGAAAGAACTGCTTTTGTTTCGAAGGACAAAAAGATGAAAACAGGAGCTGTAATTTGTTACGAAAGTATTTATGGTGAGTTTGTAACCGGCTATGTAAATAATGGTGCTCAGTTTATCTCCATCATTACCAATGACGGCTGGTGGGGCGATACCCCAGGGTACAAACAGCATTTAAAGTTTGGTGCATTGCGTGCTATCGAAACACGAAAATGGATTGCACGTAGCGCCAATACAGGTATTTCGTGCTTTGTGAATCCGTTGGGAGAAATAGAACAGGAAACAGAATGGTGGAAACCTGCCGTAATTAGCAGCAAAATAAAACTGAACGACAGACAAACCTTCTACTCTCGTTTTGGCGATTATATAGCACGTTTAGCCATCTTGTTATCTGCACTATTTATAATTTATGCCTGGCTGATACGATTTAAGATAATTAAAAAGCAACAGGAAAAGATGAACGCTGATGACACCGAGTAAAAAGGATTTCATTTTACTCTTTAATAAATTTTGTATTCTGTGTTTTGTACCAAATGCAGTACACTGTTGATTATTAGCTTTAGATAATGGAACGATGATTATTAAGATGAAGAATGAATTTTCATTTGATTGCCGTTGGATAATAAGTTGAAAAAGGATTTTATCTTATTGTTTCACTAATTTCTTTCTTACAACGCCTTGTTCTGTTTGTACTTTCAGAAAATAAATTCCTTTTGCAAGGGAAGAAAAATCCTGCGATTCAATATTTCTTCCTGAATAAATCAATTGTCCGATACAATTCCATAACTCTGTTTCTGTATTTGAATTGCTATTTTCAATACTGATTTTTGCGGTGAATGGATTTGGAAAAACATTGTACTGCCTTTTATTATTGGATAATTGATTAATGCCGATAGCTAATGAAGTGTTGCCTCTAACACAAATTAAATAATGACGAACTGTTTTTGCATCGTAAGTTGTTATTCCAAACTGTGTATCGAGATACCATGCTTTAGCAGTCTGGTTGGGCAAAGTAGTGGACGACCAATATTTATTGGTAACCATGCTTGTAAAAAAAGTTCTGTTGATAGAAGGATTAATTAAACTTTCATCACTAATTGATTCCAGTTCCTTAATGTTCGGCAATCGCCAGTCGGTATTGCCATTCAGCGTGAGTGTATCAGCATACGTTAATGCCTGTTCCCATGTTATGGAATCGGAATAAACTATTTTCTGCCATATTAAACCGGTTAAATTATCAGTGATTGTACCGTTTCCATTATTGGTGAAATGGTTGGGGATAGTGGGCGGAGAAGTAACATCACGCACTGCACGTGTACTGAAAATTTTGGTTCCGCCTGCACTTATTGTTTCCGTTTTAGGATGATTTCCAACACCGCCACCTGCATTTGTAACCCAAATCTTTGTAGTATCATTTGCCTGCCGAACACTGCTCCACCAGTACTGTGCAGTAGTAGTAGTGAATACAGAAACATCAATTGCCGGGTTGGCATGCTGATGATTGAGAATGCTGAAACCTTCGTGCGGCAAGGGTAATCGCCAATCGGAATGGCCACCTAACGTTAATGTGTCGCAATAATTTACTGCTCTTTCTATCGTCATTTCTCCGCCATCCGTTTTTTGCCACATGAGCCCGGTAACAGTATCGGTAACTGTTCCATCGCCATTATTAATAAAATACGGTGCGTTGATTGTGTAATCATTGTCTTCGCCAAAGGTAGATGTATAACTGGAAGTTTCACCGGTATCGGGCAATCGTTTCATGGTTTTTATTACCGATTGACCGACGGCGGAAGTTGAAATTAATATTGTGCTTGCTAATAGAATTGGGGTTTTCATACGCTTTTATTTATTTTGTTTAATTAATTTAATTGTCTGAACTGTTGATGGACCGGTAATTTTCAACATATAAATACCGGTTGGCAAAGATGAGAAATCCTGCTGATTTATTTGCTTGCCAGACCAGATAGTTTGTCCAAGAGGATTTATTAATTCGTACTGTTCAGTTCCTTTCGCATTTTTAATATTAATAAATGATGTAAATGGATTTGGATAAGTTTGTATCAAAGATGATTCATTTAAATTATTTATAGAAGTAGGATATAATTCAATTACATTTCCGGGTGTCATATCTCTGCCCGTAAATGCGGCATATGTTAGCGGATAACGATACACTCTAAAAACCGCATTCATATATTCAGTAGGGTGTGTAGGGTCTCCGGAGGCTGTGTCACCTTGTGTCAACGGCCCATTATTATCTACAGGGCAAACATATTTCCAAACTGTAGTACCTGCAGTAGTAACTTCAGTAAAGGTGCCTCGAGGTCCATTATCAATTAAGGTATTACCATTTGGCAAACGTTGTGCACCCGAAATATCTTCAGCAAAAAGAGAAGATGGGGGATTTGCCTGATATGACCATGCAAGACTTGTAGGCCCATATGCCTGTCCTGATGTGATGGAATAATTTCCGGATCCGTCAACAGGAGTCGCTATTTCATCAATGGTAGAATAATTTCTACCAATTCCATTATTAAAACATAAAATATGGCCTGCGCCCGGACAGCCTGTTTTTATCCATTCTGCATCGTGCTGCTGATACAATTTTTCATTTGCATTTGTTCCAGTGCTGTAGCAAATAGGATTCCCCCATCTGTAAATCAAGTCGCCGCCTTTGCCATGCGTTCCTCCTGAATGACCTGCAGATTGGGCGGTTGTGGTACTATGGTCAATTACCCAAATTTCGCTGTTGCCTCTTGCACTTAGTACAATCTGGTCAAGGTCGGAATTATAATCAATGGAATTTACATGATTCCAAAAGAGAGGTAACATCATGTGATTGCCGGCAGCGTCAATCAATTCGGGATGTGCAGAAGGTGTGCCATAGTTGGATTTTGTTGCGTCAAAACTTTGAATAAGGTGATCGAACACGTGCCATTCCCATACTACAGTGCCTCCGGAAGGATACGTAGGTTGCACTTCCACTACAGCATCAGGAAGAAAAAATCCTTTTTGGCGTACATCCGGTTGAAACTTACTCGTATCAAAACCTGCAGAAATGGCCTGAGTAATGGTTTTTTTCTCAACAATACACATCAGTATATTTCCATTGGCAAGCTTTTTTATATCATGATGCTGCATGTATGTATTCGTTGAATAATTCATAGACCATACCAGACTATCGTTCCAGTTATACTCCTCTATCCGACCGCCTTCGCCGCCACCAGTGCCAAGGGAGCTTTGTATCTGACAGGTACGCAATAAATTTCCGTTAGTAAGCAAATAAACCGATTGCCCGGGAGCATACGTACTGGCAGTCCATTCATGTACTTTTTGTCCTTGATTGTTAATCAGGTAAGTCATTGTATTGTGCTTGGGAGCAAATACGGTATAGCCTTTAAATGTGTTTGCAGTGTCATTCAATAATAATCCTACTGTTTGTGCATGTAAAACATTAGATGAAATAATTAATCCAACAAAAATAAGTTGAATTGAATTGGTAATTTTCCTTAACATGATAATTAGTTTTTTATGATTTGTAATTAAAATTTTATTTAATAAGAATAATTTTATTAAAAATAATTTGATTGTCCGTTTTAAGTTGATATGAATAGATTCCTGCAGGCATAGCTTCAGCATTCCATTGATAATTGTGTATTCCTTGCGATAGTTTATCATTTACTATGGTTGTTATTAATTGCCCTAATGAGTTATAGATATTTAAAACAGCCTGGGAAGATTGACTTAATTCAAACTGAAAAGTAATAATTGAATTAAATGGATTAGGGAAACTACGGCAGATATTTACTTCCGAATTACGCGAATTAATTCCTGTAGCAACACCAGTATAATTTCTGGCAACTCGAAAACCAACATGATACCATGGATGATTTGGGTCCTGGGGTCCTCTGAAATAAGAAGGGTCGCGGTTGGAGATACGCGAATGTCCGTCGTTTACTGAATTAATTACATCTCCATTATACCAGTTGCCTCCCCGCATACCTCTGTATGGCTTGTTATCAGGCATGAGTGTTCCTGTTGCCGGTCCTTTCGGATTGTTATATACACTCGAACCATAGTAAGTTCTGCCATACCAGTCGTTTACATATTGCCACACATTGCCTGTCATATCATACAATCCATAACTGTTGGCTCCATTATTTGTCTGATAACTTGTTGCAGTGCCAGGCCAGTTAAAAGTTGATTTAAGTTTCAGAGTGCCATCATAAAACCCAACAGGAGTGGTGTATGGATAAGCACCTGTTTCATAAGGATCACCCGAATCGGGCCAGTTAGCTTTAGCAGTATCCAAATCATTTCCCCATGAATAATTATAATATGGATTGGTATGTCCTCCACGTCCAGCCCATTCCCATTCAGCTTCAGTTGGAAGTCGGTATCCATTTTTTGTTGAATCGCAATCTCCAGTAGTCAAATTATAGCATGGCTGATAACCATTTTGAGAACTTAACCAATTGCAATACGCTGTAGCTCCATACCATAAAACACCAACCATTGGATGGTCAGCCCTGAAATCAACTATGGAAAATGCATTACCATTAAAGCCTATACTGTAATAAGTAGCATATTGATTGGTGTAACAGATAATATTTGTATCGGCAACACTGTAGACAATATTATTTTGAACATGTATTAAGCCGCTTGATAAAGCTGAAGTTAAATAATTAAGAAATTGCTGGTTCGTTACAACAGTATTGGCAATATAAAATGAATCAATATGCACAGTATGAATAGGTATTTCATCGCTTGGATGCAAAGGATCAACAAAACCAAAGTGGTCGCCCATATCATAAATTCCACCGGGAATTAAAACATCGTTTAATGTTTTGTTTGTGTTTTGTGCTATTGCTGATTGATTAATTTGAATAAAGAATAAAACAAGAATTAATGTTGTTGTATAGTAAGTTCTTTTCATAATTATTTTAAATTAAAATACTTGATTTTATTTGTAGTTGTAAACCAAAATTGTTTTATAATATACTTAAGGCAATTAAATTTATTCTATTTACGAAGCCGATTCCCGAAATTTTACTTTCTAAGTCTCTCTGCTGATTGGGGTTTTCAGAGAAACAATTAAAATCAGTTATTTTTATACTATCACAGCAAAGCAATTAATTAACTATTTGTCAAAAAATGCTTTAATAAATATTTTTATTCTATCTGTTTAATAATTATTGAATAATTAATTTTTTTGTCAATTGAGAATCCGAAAGTTGAATTTTAACAATGTAAGTTCCGGTTGCGATATTTTTTATATCTATGTTTTGTTTTGTGTATTCAGCATTATAAACTAGTGCTCCCTGCAATGTGTATATTGAAATGTTTTTAATATCCTTTGAATTTATATCGCCCGCTAATTTTATTGAAAAACTTTCGCTGGTGGGGTTAGGATAAATAATGATGCTCTTATCTTCGGAAGTAATATCTTTTGTAGAAGTAGTAATGGTGCAAGGTGTGAAACCATTGTAATTAGTAGTTGTTAACGATGTTGTATAATATTTAAAAGTATACACACCGGCGGTAGTCCAGCTGTAAACAATTGAATCTGTTTGTCCGCTTAAGGTATAAATTAATTTGTACCCGTTGTTGGTAGAATTTGGAATACAATCAGTAATCAATGCGCCATTTAATGGAGTAAGTGAAGGGCGTACCGGATGTGCTGCAGCCTGCGGAATTAACTGATGTGTTGCATCTTCGGTAACCTGTCCAACCATATTTGCAATCATATATGGAGCAGTGGCAGTACCGTGATAATGATATACACCATTTGTTCCGTAGTGCCCGTGATTAATATCCAAAGTTCCCATTGGCGTACCATCCGGCTCCACACTTCCATACACTGCGAATCCATCTAAAGCAAAAGCGCAAGGCAATGTAGAAGCTGTAAGAGTATATAAATGCGTAGGGGCGATATGATAATGATAGTCATCTGCTCTTCCACAATGACCGCCAAAGTTATCCAATTGTCCATCCACATAAGAGTCTACTCCGGTGTTGGTATGCACATTAAAAATAGGGACGCCATTAGCTGCTAATGCAATGGCTCCTCTTGTAAAATGAATTGTGTCAACAGGAATAGGACTTGATGAAATAACAGGATTCAATGGAATGGACCACGCATTAGTACCAATATAACATTGAGGAATAGGAACCTGCTGTTGCCAGCCATGATTAGAAATTCCAACCATCATTTTATGTAATGGAATTCCTTTTGATTCAACATAAAAATAGGTATTGTCCCAATAAGTGTTTACTGCTGGACGAAACGGTGTGAATGCGGAATCAACAAACAATGGGTTGGTTGTGCTCATCATTTGACGTCCATTGCTTTTCTTTGAAAAACCATATAAGAAAGATACTATGCCAACAAATAAAATTGGAAAAATATATTTCTGTTTTCTTTTCTCAACAAAAAAGAAAATATATAAGCCAAGCAGAGCAATTATAAATAAGGTAGTGTAGAATCTAAAACCAAACATACTTTTTTCAATAATTGGTTTTATTGGCTGAGCCGCCATTTGTTTATTTAAATCTTCCACCCATTTACTCTTATTTATTGCAAACTCTTTATCTTCTATAGACAAAGCGGAAAGCGGATAATGAATTACTTTATCATTGGCATCTTCAATGTATACTTCATTATTTTTCAGCATATAAAAGGAGCCATCAATAGTTTTGTTTTCTCCTGTAACGTTCCAGTGATGCAGAATTACCTTACCATAATCAATGGTATGTGCAGAAATAAAATTACTACTGATAATTAGAATGGAAAAAAGAATTGTTTTTAATTTCATTTAGTTTTGTTTTATTTTTTGACAAAATTACTTTACCATTTTTGATAAGCTATAATAGAATTATTTAAAAGTTGTGTAAGATTATGCCTATCTCACAAGTACAATTTTTCCTCTATGTTCACCTGATGTTTCTCCCTGTATTGAATAATAATATATACCTGCAGGAAGTGGAGCTCCATAAGAATCTTTGCCATCCCAAATAATATCAAACTTTCCTTCAGGAACAATACTTCCTGCAATTAATCTTCTAACCAGTTGTCCATTTTCATTATATACATTCAGATTTGTTTTTTCAGCTTTGTTTACTGAAAATTCAATTTTTGTTTCATGCATAAAAGGATTTGGATAAATTAATTCATCTGAATAGTTACTGTTCCAAAGAGTAGGAGTACCTGTGGTTAAAGAATCATAGCAATTAGGAGTACTTATAAAATAAGTTGCTGAAACATCTTTATTGTGTCTTGTTGATGTTTCCTGAGATGGTAAAAATACTCTTACATAATCTACTTGAACACCTGTTGGTCCAACGGTTACACGAAGGTTGCCTGAGTTTGGAAGTATCTGTCCCTGCAAATAACCATATTGTGCAGCCTGATTAGGCGGATTGACAAAATTAGGCAAACTTGGTTGTGGTGTTTCCTGATATATCATGCAATCTTTTTCCTGCTTGTCATAGAAATGATCGTGACCATGAAAGAAAATGTTAACTCTATGCTCTGTCAACAAATCTTTTATTGGTTTATACCAGCCGGGACGATTCGCTGCAAACCCTTGTGTACTGTCAATATTCTGACCACCCCATTCATAGAAGTTGGCTCGTTCAACACCGCCTCGACCCTGAGGGTCGCCACCAATTAACTGATGCGAGAAAACAAATTTATAAGTAGCAGTGGAATTTTCAAGTGTTGTTTTTAGCCAATCATATTGTTTCTTTCCAAGTGTCCAGTACCATCCATGCAACGAATCAGGTTTTGGAGTTGAATACCAATATGCATCCAACACAATAAACAAAGCATCTCCCCATTGCCACGAATAAAAACTTTTACGTTTCCCTACAAAGTTGGTAGTAGATGTATCTCCAGTATAAAAATTATTTGGAGCAGGATTAACAAAATATTTATTGCGCTGTACAGCATCCCAAACAGGAACACAGCTTGCAGTTCCATTGTTATACCATCCACATTCTCCTTCATGATTACCTATGGTATTGAAAATTGGCACCGAGTGACTTTCCGATTCGTAATGGTTTCTTAGTTTATTACAACGATATGGAATAGTATCAAAAGGCACAACATGTGAACTGTTTAGAAGTTTATCAGTCATTAAAAAATCTCCTAAATCAATCATAAAATCAGGATTGTCGCTTAGCTGATTTTGAATTGCAAGACGATATAATGCAGTATCAGTCCCGCTATCCATGTGTGGGTCGGCTTGGACAATGAAAGAGAATTGACTTCCAGTAGGGCGTTGTGTATGGAAAGTAAATTCCGGACGGTTAGTAACAGTAGTTGTTCTTGGATGACGATATTGAACACGATAGAAATATTTAGTATTTGCAGTTAAGCCCGAAACAAGAATCTCTGCTGATGAACTGTCGCCGAACGTTTGCCATGCTGTTTGATTTGGATATGTACCGCTCGTGGTACCATACTGAACACTCACATCTGCAGAATCAATAAACATTAAAGAAACTGTTATGCTATTATCGGTTGGCCTGCCCAAATATTCTTTATGCCAAAGAGTTTGAGCTGTAATGCCAGTACTTATTGCAAGTGCAAAGGCAAGGATGTAATTTCTGATTTTCATTTTTCTTTTTTTAGTGATTTATAATTACTTTTTTGTTTGTTTCGTATTTCTCTGTTTTAATATGGATAAAATAAACTCCATTTGGAATACTGCTGACATCAATTGTTTTAGAATAAGATTGCAATAGAGTTTGACCCAACATATTCTCCATATTTATTTGAAAGTGCTGTATGTCTTCTCCCAACTTTATAATTAAATTATCTTTTGTAGGATTAGGATAAACACTCACATTGTCCTGTTCCGTATTTTCGTTTACTCCTGTGGTCAAGCAATTTCCAAGTGTGTAAGAAAATGCAATATTCTTATTATGCGGTCCGGTACTTGCAGTATCGTGCCATAGGTACGATTGTACATAATCCACTTTTACACATTGAGGATTAACAGTAACTCTAATATGTCCTGAACCTGCTAAGGTATCTGTAGTATATGCGGCACCATTGGCAAGTATTCCCTTTTTATAAGTAGAGTCCGCAGCCATTGGCACTTCCTGATAAACTACATTGTTTAATGTTTCGTGTGCAAACAAATGGTCATGCCCCTGAAAGAAAATGTTTACACCATATGTAGTAAATAATTGATGTATCGGCATTGCCCAACCGGGGCGCTGTGCCGTAAATTGATAATTTGAACCTGTTGTGCCTGTTTGGTTATTATAGCCTCCCCACTCGTTTCTCAAAGCTACATTTACTCCTCCACGGTCTTCTGCACGCAAATGATGACAAAACACAAACTTATATTGAGCAGTACTATTTTGTAACGTATTCTTTAACCAGTCGTATTGTTTTTTTCCTAATGTCCAGTTCCAACCAGTTGGTTTTGCTGTAGTATCGGCAGCATAGGTATCATATCTATAAACATCCAAGATGACAAACAAGGCACTACCCCAGGTAAATGCGTAATAATCCTCAGGTTTCCCCACTCCAAATTGTTCTATACTATCGTTACCGGAATAAAAACCATTAGGTAATGGGTTGGGGTAATATTTTTGGCGTGCGATTGTTGCATTTATTCCAATATTATTTGGAGGTGTTTGATTTATGTAATAACGTTTCTCCCCTTCATGATTACCAAGACAATCAAAGAAAGGAACTGAAGGACAGATGGCCCCTAACAATGGCCGGTACGCCTGATGCAACGAATCCAATGTTTGATATGTAATGGTAGTAGGGTGGTGGTCGTCACCGAATATATCTCCCAATGTCATCATGAAATCAGGGTTTTCCGATGCTTCATTTGCCAGTGTTACTTTATAAAGATTCGTATTTCCATAATCGTACAAATGTTCGTCGGATTCCAATGTGAAGCTGAACGAACTTCCCGGCGCACGTTGTGTATGGAAGGTATATTCAGGAGTGACAGTGAACGAACCAGCACTTACCAACTTATATTGCATACGGTAAAAGTATTTTGTATCGGGCGACAAAGCATGCAAATCAACTTCATCAGGAATATTTGCTGTATTATTTATTGTATTTGTGGTGTTGGTATAAATCCCTGTTTGAGTACCATACTGCAAATAAAACTGAACAGATTGATCAAACAGTATACTTGCAGTAATTGAAGTATCTGTAGGACGACCTAATAATATATTTTTTGTTTGTGAAAATATATTGGACGAGATAACATTAAGTAATAAAAAAAAGAATGTCGGTTTTAATAATCCGCAAATAGAATTTTTGGTTTTTAATTTTCTCTTCATATAATTTAATTTCTCTCTATTATTTTTTCTTAGGTTGATTATCAGGTCTGAAATAATCTCTTATTTCTAAAACAAGCTTTTCGAATTTATCCATTTGAGCCGGCGAACAAATTGCTTTGAACTCCTTTGCCTGTTCATATCTCATCAATTCCATTTTATATTCATTGTCAGCAACTTCTTTTGCAAGTGATTTTATCAAATTCTCATTAGTAGATTTATTAAACATCTCTACATTCATTGAATCCCTTTCGCTTCGAATAATTGTCGCTAATTCTTTTTCCTTTTCGAAGTAATCTGTCCGCAGGTGTTTTATCTGTTCTGCCTGCTTATCATTAAGCTGTAATTCTTTTTGCAAAATAGAAGACACATCTCGGAAATCCTGTTGATTTGGAAACAATTCAGGTCCGTGATGATGAAAATTATTTTTCCATAAAAATGCACTTATCCCTAACACATTCATAACCGCAAGAACAACAACGAGTACTACCAGATTTTTTCTTTCTGAAAATATATCCATCGGTTAATTGTGTATTGAAATAGGGTTAATCAATAATTCTTTGGATACTATACTCAATTCTCCTTTTCGGTTTAATGCCTGATGATTGTTGTTTCTATTAATTGAAATGAAAAATCCGGCGTTGATGCTGACTAGTAAAATAACTACCAATGCAAACTGAATTGAGGACGACGTTGCGGAAGATGACGTGGTTGCAATTCTGTTCATCAACTTTAAATTAAGCTCAGTTGTTGGATGCAATTCATCCAGCATGTCGAACTCATTTAATTTATCGTTTACAATTTTATTTAATTCAGATTCTTTCATTGTTAATTAGGTTAGAAGATTAATATTTATAATTCCGGCACTATTAGTCATTATTTTTCAAAATAGTTTTCAATTCATCATACAGTTTCTTTTTTGCTCTGTAAACAAGCGACTCAACGGCATCTACCGAAGTGTTCATTATTTCGGCTATTTCAGGATTAGTATATCCTTCAATCTTGCTTAATGTAAAAGCCACACGCTGATTATCAGGCAACGTATTTAATGCGTTATTCATTTCCTGCAATTTTTCCTTTTCTTTTAACGACGCATCAGGCATCCTTCCTCCGCCAAGCCAATGCATCACTTCATCAATGTGTACTATTTTACCAAGGGAAGAAATTCGTTTCTTTCGGTTCCGCTTTTTTATTTCATCAAGCGATTTGGTAATGGCAATACGATAAATCCAGGTTGATAATTTAGCTTCTCCTTTAAAGGAATTAATGGATTTGAATACCTCAATAAACACTTCTTGATATACATCTTCAGCATCTTCTTTATTCAATAAAAATTTGTAACAGGTGGTGAGTACCCTATCGCCATGCTGAAGTATCAAATCGTTGTAAGCAGAAGTCTCCCCTAGTTTTAGCTGTTGTATTAATTCTGTTTCACCCATAAAAATAATTATTATGGACCAGGTGAATACAAGTTTGTTCTACAAGCAATATTATCATTACCTAAAAGACGATTATCTTTATTAAAAGTTTAAAGAGTTGCAATTTTATAAGGTATAAAATTAGTAAACCTTTAATTTGATACTTTTATATTATTATAATAATATGTAATGAAATTGTGTATAACTCTTAAATATAGGAATTCGATATCCCTTCTGCGGATAATGGAACGCTGATTATAATGATTATTAAGATGAAGAATGACTTTTTTATTTGATTGCCTTGGGCTAATAAGATTTAAGAGGAATTTAATTTACTCTTTTACAAACTTCTTTCTTAAAACACCTTCCTCCGTTAATACTTCCAAAAAATACATCCCTTCTTTCAGTGTGCTAATATCTACAGCCCCATCTGGCTTAACAAAGGGCACAGCCATTACTTCTTCTCCTACTAAATTATATATATGTATGGCTTGTGTGGTTAAATTGTTTGATAATTGAATAGTTAAATAGGTATGAGAGGGATTTGGGTAAATTAATAATTCTTTGTTTTGTGTTGATTCTTTTATTCCTACTGATGTATTGTGGTAATCATACATAGCTATATGGTTTGCGCTTATACCATTGCCTACCTGTGTGAAACTTCCTCCAACATATAATATGCTATCTTTGGCATAAAAAGCACTTACAATATCGTTTGCACCACCACCCACACCTGACCAGCAAGTACCATTCCATGCAGCAATATGATTTACCATCAGGCCACTTCCAGTTTGAATAAAATTACCTCCTGCATAAAGAGTGTTAGTTACTGTATCAACATATAAATCATATACTGTATCATTTAAGCCGGTACCAACACTTTGCCATTGTGTTCCATCCCATTTTGCTATATGATTAAGAGATTGAGTATTTGTTCCATCTGCTGTAAACGCTCCGGCTGCATATAATTCATTATTATAAACTGATAAAGCGCTAACTTGTTTATTAAATCCATTTCCAATAGGTGACCATGTCGTGTCATTATAAGATGCAATAAAATTAAAGACTCCGAATGATGAATTATCAATTCTGTTAAACCCTCCCGCGATAATTAATTTATTGTCATAAACAATATTGTCTGACATTTCCCCATATGTTCCAATTGCATTAGAATACAAGAGGCAGGGTGAAGAAAAAATAGTATCATTCCATTTTGCAATATTACGAACAGCAGTAGTACCTGAAGAGTCAGCGGCAAGGTTAAATTGCCCACCTAAATATAAATTGTTATGATAGTTAACACCAGAATTACAAATAAAGTTCAATCCTGCATTATATGGTAATGGATACAATGGATCCCAATCATTATTCCCCCATCTTGTAATCCCACCCCCTTGATGATTTACATCATTAACAACTGTCCCTCCAGCTCCATCAAACAATCCTATACAGTAAAAATCAGATTTATAATTAATAAAATTCATGGCAAATCCTGTACTATCAGGTTGTGATGACCACCAAACACCTAAGCTGCTTGGCATCCAATTAGCTCCATCCCACCTTGCTATACTGTTTAATGTATTGGTACCACTACTTTTAAAATGGCCTCCAATAATTATTTGACCATTAAAATCATCTATTGCTGTAACCCAACAATTACCAATTGAATTGCTGACGCCAATACCCATGGGATACCATTGTTGTGCTATAGAAAAATAGGGAATTAAAATAAATAAGAGTAAGGCTTTTCTACTTTTTTTCATATTAGTTAAATAAAAAATACCACAACAACACCATTCATTCGGCATTGCTGTGGTAAAATTACTTATTTTTCCGCCCCAGTTGGTGTTCCATTTTTGCATTTATCAATCTTTAATATTAGCAGAAACGATGCCTTTGCTGGTGTTTTTTCACCTGCAAACTTCCTACTCTTCAAAGTCTATTTTATTTTTATTTAGCAAATGTACCAAATTAAACTCCGCCAATTTTCGCACTCCTATATATAAGGTATAAATTTCAGCTCTTCAACCCTAAAACAAGAAAATGCGATTTAAGGCCTTATCTTTTTTTAAAGTGAAATAACATCAAAATAAAATTATCGTGGCTCTAATGAAAGAAACGTTCAATTTCCTTTCAAAAAGTACGCGTACTTTTTGCAGAAGTATGCGTACTTTTTGCAAAAGAGACCATTCTTTTACAAAAAGGGAGAGAACTCTTTCAAAAAGTACGCGTACTTTTTGAAAAAACAGGAGTGATTCTTACAAAAGAAAGCATGCTTTTGCAAAAAGTACGCTCCCGTTTGCAAAAAGTGCAGAAACTACTTTTTTGCTT
>CAIRRW010000264.1 GCA_903881065.1 uncultured Bacteroidota bacterium | reverse complement strand
TAACAGAAGCGGCTCCACTCCTGGTTTTGGATGGTACACCATCGCTCTTGCTCGAAGTTATTTGTACGATGGACAATTGGATAGTTGTGAATTCTTTTTGACTAAAGCTGCCAATTTCAAAGAGGTTCATATAGGCACTACTCTTACTCAATCGCAATATGAATTTACCATCAACCTGCTGAAAGTACAGCTGGAAGACAAGAAAGTACAGCAGATAAAATTCTTTAATAAAGGCTGGTGGTATTCGTTTACAGATTTGTATAACATCATTGCACTCAAGATTGAACGCTACCTTGATGTATATGTTGTAGTAAATGAACTTGCCAATAATCCGGAGCGCAAGCGGATTGTATATGATTTATTCTGCAACGAATCTACTGTTACTTTTGATGAATCGATGAGTCTGTTGAAGGATTTCAGCAATAGTTTTTTTCAGAAGAAGTACGAAGAATATCAGTTGAAAGACAAGCGAAAACGAATACAACGTTACTTCAAACTATTCTGCATAAAACTGAAATACGAAAATGGTGACCGCACAGAAGCCTCATCAGATGGAGAAAAGCTGTTGAAAGAATCTCTTGCACCATCATCCGAAGAAAATGAAATACAAACAAGTGCAGATACCGCAACCGAAAGATTATTCCATGCACGTCTTTACGAAGTACTTGCCAAAAGTGATGAGAAGGACGAAAATCTCAGCAAATTCAACACATATAGAAACAGCTTTTATGAAACGTATCCTCAGCTCATACCTTTTTCGGGCATCCGGATGCAGATGAATCTTACTTATGCCGGTGAAACAGATGCAGTAACAATGGCGGTAATAAAGGATTTGCAGCATTGCAACATTGATTTCACTCAGGGAAATGAGGCCTTGCCAAAGGTTGCAATTGTATTTACTAAAAAAGGAAAACTTTATGAAGCTATGATAAACGTAACCAGTGCTTCAGGAAAAAGTATGGTGAGTGACGAACAACTGGTATTCAAAAATGAGAAAGGTACAGGGCACGAATTGGCGTTGCGGTTGTTCGGAAAAGGAGGTGTGGTAGAGTTTGAAGAAGAACCGAAACCAAAACTGCCATAATAAACAATTACTGTTTTAATAGAAAAGGCAATAAAAAATCCTCACCTTTTTAAGATGAGGATTTTAGTTAAAAATAATTGGTTAATTATTTTTTAACTGGAGTAGCTGTAGGGGTTTTTGCATCACTAGCAGGCTTTGCCTCCCCAGTAGATTTTGTTTCACCCTTTTTGCAACACGATTTATCACCGCCCTTTTTGCAACATGATTTTTCCTCCTTTTTCTTCTCATCACCTTTTTTGTCATCACCAAGTACTACTACAGTTGCTTTAGATAATGCTAAAAATGTGTTTGCTGATGCTGCTCCAACAATCCCTGTGAAGGCTAATAATAAAAATAATTTTTTCATTTTAATTTATGTTTAATTGATTAATACTTTTTATGTAGCAACAAAGATACCAAAAATGTAAATAGCTAAATATTATTATTTAAAAGTGTATCTCAACATCATAAAATATTCATTAAAGCTTTAAAAACGAATCAAATTGATTAACAATACTTTTATTCGATTCTATCTGTTAAATTACTCTATCTTTACGCCTTAAATTTAACCCCCTGAAACTATGTTACTGCAAAACAGAGTTAACAAAAAGGAGCTAAAAAAACGAATTCAGGAAGAAACTATAAAGAGAATTACTGTTTCGTTTTATCGCTACATTTTAATTGACAATCCATCTCTTCTTACCGACATATTGTTCGAACAATGGAACAATCTCCAAATTCTCGGCCGTATTTATGTGGCTCACGAAGGAATAAATGCGCAGATCTGCGTGCCCGAAGAAAACTGGGAAATATTTATCTATAACCTTTATCAGGATGTCCGTTTCCAGGATGTTCCGCTGAAAATAGCGGTGGAAGATAACGGCAAATCGTTTTATAAACTCACCATAAAAGTACGCCCCAAAATAGTGGCTGACGGGCTGGATGATAATGCTTTTGATGTTACCAATGTAGGCAATCACCTCACTGCGCGCCAGTTTAATGAAGCAATGGAAAATCCCGAAACTATCATAGTAGATATGCGGAATCATTACGAAAGCGAGGTAGGTAAGTTCGTGGGAGCAATAACGCCTGATGCCGATACGTTCAGGGAAGAATTGCCGATGGTGCTGGAAGAACTGAAAGATAAAAAAGACCGTAAAATACTGATGTATTGCACTGGCGGCGTGCGTTGCGAGAAAGCAAGCGCTTATTTAAAACATCATGGTTTTACGGATGTAAATCAGTTGCATGGCGGAGTAATAGACTATGTCAGGCAGATAAATGCAGAAGGATTACCAAGTAAATTTATCGGCAAAAATTTTGTTTTTGATGAGCGAATAGGGGAGCGGATTACCGAAGATATAATTTCGGAATGTCATCAATGCGCCGCACCCTGCGATACTCATGTAAACTGTGCCAACGATGATTGCCACCTTTTATTTATTCAATGTGATAAATGCGCAGCCGAAATGAAAGGCTGCTGCACTCCCGAATGTATACGCATAGCAGCTTTGCCGGAAGAAGAACAACGTGCAATTAGCAAGGGAAGAAAAAAGGAAGATTCGCTGTCGGTATATAAAAGCAGACTGCGCCCTGATTTGAAAGAGATATTGGCAAAGGCAAAACCAATTAACTAACTTTAACAAAGCCTTGTACTTAAATTTCTGCTATATTTGCTTCCTTATAAAAAGGGAAAACACAATAAAAGCAGACAATTGCCGTTGTAAATAATAATGAAAAAGTATCTTTTCGCATTCCTTATTTTGTATTCATATACTTCAACATTTGCTCAAGTAAATGCAAAAGGAAAAAACAGTGCTGAATTAGGTGTTTTCCTCGGTGGCTCATATTACATTGGCGATTTGAATCAAACCAAACAATTTTTATTTACAAAGCCAGCAGGTGGAATTATTTTTCGTTATAATATCAACCATCGTTTTGCTGCAAGAGCCAATATTTTAATAGGTACCATTGAAGGTCATGATTCTTATTCAAGTTCAGCCTCACAAAAACAGAGAAATCTCAATTTCAAATCTCCTATTGATGAAGTCTCAGCTCAAATTGAATTTAACTTTCTCAATTACAAGATTGGGATTGAAAAAGAAAAATTCACACCTTATATTTTTTTAGGTATAGGTTTATTCAATTTTAATCCTCAAGGACAATTACCCAATGGTAATTGGGTAGCATTACAACCTTTACGGACAGAAGGCGAAGGATTGCCTGATGGTTCAAAAAGCAAACCTTATAAATTAACACAGATTAGTATTCCATTTGGTTTTGGCGTGAAAACTTGTGTCGCCCAAAGGCTTGGACTTACTTTTGAGTGGGGCATGCGTAAAACATTTACTGATTATTTGGATGATGTAAGTGATAAATACTATGATCCAAGTAAGTTAAATGGAGGAAACGCCCGTTATCTTGCAGACCCAAGTAAAGGTACAGATCCAAGATATGGAAATGTAGGACGTCAGCGAGGAAACCCATTAAATAAAGACTGGTATTGTTTTACAGGAGTAGTGTTATCATTTGAATTGAAACCGAAACCAGAGAAGTGCCCAACATTTAAATAAAGAATATAACAAAATTAAATAGCGAATCGTTTAACTACGTCGAACTGTTTTAATAAAATGAGTTTAAAAGAAAAAATTAACCTGTCGAAATTACCAGAACATATAGCTATTATTATGGATGGTAATGGGAGATGGGCAAAACAACACGGTGCAGAAAGAATATACGGTCATGAAAATGGAGTAAAATCTGTGCGTGAGTTAACCGAAACCGCAGCCGAACTTGGTGTTAAATATATTACCTTATATGCTTTCTCAACTGAGAATTGGAATCGCCCACAGGAAGAAGTAATTGCATTAATGCAGCTATTAGTTCATACTATTAATGCAGAAACTGCGACATTAAACAAAAACAATATTCGTTTATTAGCGATTGGAGATTTAAAAAGTTTACCTCATGATTGCTTTAATGAATTGCAAGAAGCTATTGAATCGACAAAGAATAATACTAGAACAACTTTAGTGCTTGCTTTAAGTTACAGCTCTCGTTGGGAAATTATAAATGCTATGAAACAAATTGCTGAAAGAATTGAGAACAAAACGCTTTCAGCAAAAGACATTAACGAAAACACAATCATTTCACACTTGTGTACAGCTAATATTCCTGACCCGGAACTTATGATTCGTACGAGTGGAGAGCATCGAATTAGCAATTTTTTACTTTGGCAATTGGCATATTCCGAACTTTATTTTACAGATAAACTTTGGCCGGATTTCAGAAAAGAAGATTTTTACGAAGCAATAATAGATTATCAACAACGAGAGCGCAGATTTGGTAAAACGAGCGAGCAATTAATATCCTAAATAAAAAATGTACAAAAGACTACTAACTATTATTTGCTTATCCTTCTTAACAATATCCCTAAAAGCACAAGTAACTCTTGGTGGAAACGATTCCGCATCAATTGATTTCTCTTCCCCTAAAGATTATGAAATTGGCGGCATTACTGTAACAGGAGCAAACCACTTGGATCAAAATGTATTAATATTATTATCCGGCTTAACTGTAGGTGATAAAGTACAAGTGCCTGGAGATAAATTTTCTACAGCAATAGAAAATCTTTGGAAACAAGGACTTTTTGAAGACATTAAAATTACTGCAACTAAAATTCAAGGAAAAAACATTTTCATCAACTTTGAAGTTACTGAACGCCCTCGTTTAGCTAAGTTCGCTTTAAAAGGAATGACAAAAAGCGAAGCCGATGATTTAAGGGAGAAAATAAAACTAATAAAAGGCAAGGTTGTGACTGATGG
>CAIRRW010000263.1 GCA_903881065.1 uncultured Bacteroidota bacterium | reverse complement strand
CGCGCCTCTTGCAGCATACGATACGTTTTGCCCACACCGGCACTCATGCCAATATAAATTTTAAACTTCCCCCTTCTTGACCTTTGAATTAAATCAAGAAAATGCTGAACATTTGTTTCTTTGATGCTATCTTCCGACATTGTTAAAATTCTCTAATCATTTTATACTCTTTTGGCAAACTCAATAAAAATGGTGATTTTTCAATCGTAACATTATCATAATCCAAACCAAATTCTTTTTCATCAGGCAAACTAAATTTCTTTAACATGAAATATGTTTTTAATATCAAACCGTTCTTCAAAGATAGTTCATTTTCAAAACTTAAAAACCGTTGCATAACCACAAACCTGAAATCTCCTGCAATATTATGTTTTTCTAGTGAAGCAAATCGGCTTTGAATATTTATTTCCTTATTATTCATCATTTCTTCTACTACGTTCCTTAGCAGGAAATTTATGCGGGGCTCAATTCTAAAACCTAATTTAAATGTAATCCATACCACCTCTTCAGGCTCTATTATTTCCACTTTATACGACATCTGATGTGGAGTATCAACCACCTCGACATGCACAAACCAATATATGTCCGAACGTTTCGGCTGTTTATATAAAATGGAATTAACTATCCGCTCATCTATTTTCGATGAGTTAGCTGATGATGTAAGATAAACCAAATTGGTTGCATATTTTGGCACAGACAAATCATTACTTAACTCTTTTAAAATAGGAATATACGGTTTTATATCTTTTAATTTTTGCAGTTTACTTTTTATTCCGCTGCCGCGATGCCAAATATACATTACTATGAAAATAATAATGCCAACCATGATTGTTACCCATCCGCCATGTGTAAATTTACGCAGGTTAGCAACGAGAAAAGATAATTCGATACTTAGAAATACTACTAAAAGAAGAAGCACCAATATCTTCGGAGTTCGGTTTACATATAAATAAAAGCTCAACAAAATGGTAGTCATCAACATTGTTAATGTTACAGATAAACCAAATGCCGCTTCCATATATTTCGATTCTTTAAAGTAAAGTGTAACACCGATACATGCAATCATCAACAACCAATTGATAGCAGGAATATAAATCTGACCTCGAATATCCGAAGGAAATCGTACTCTTAATTTTGGCCATAAATTCAGTCGTATTGCTTCCGCAACAAGTGTGAACGAACCGCTGATAAGTGCCTGACTTGCAATAATAGTAGCTAATGTAGCGATTACAATACATGGAATTAAAAACCATTCAGGTACCAATCCGAAGAATGGGTTTAATTCATTTAACGGATTTCCCTGATGTTGCAGCAGCCATGCCGCCTGTCCGAAATAACATAACACCAGACATATTTTAACGTACAGCCAGCTTATCTGAATGTTCCTTCTGCCACAATGTCCCAAATCAGAATACAATGCTTCTGCCCCTGTGGTGCAAAGAAATACTCCGCCCAGCAACCAGAATCCCTGCGGATATTCTGTCAATAAACGATAAGCATAATATGGATTAATAGCCATAAACACTGATGGTGTAGCCCATACCGAATATATACCAATTACTCCAATCATTGTAAACCAAACCATCATTATAGGTCCAAAGAATTTTCCGATTATTTCAGTTCCCGCTCGCTGAATGATAAACAGCAACACAAGAATTACAAGTACAATTTGAATAACCGGCAAATGAGGATTAGCGGGTTTCAAGCCTTCAATAGCCGATGAAACAGAAATTGGAGGAGTAATAATACTATCTGCCAGCAAAAAACTGCCACCGGCAAGTGCTGGAAAAAGCAACCACCGTTTATAACGCCTTATTAATGTATAAAGAGAAAATATTCCGCCTTCACCGTGGTTATCAGCTCTCAGGGTAATAAACACATATTTTATTGTTGTCTGAAAAACCAGCGTCCAGAAAATACAGGAAACACCTCCGAGGGCAAGCAGTTCGGTAACTGTCCTGTATTCAATAATTGCCTTATAAGTATAAAGCGGCGAAGTACCAATATCGCCAAATACAATGCCAATGGAAACCAGAAAACCTGCATACGATAATTTCTTTAAATTGATACTGTCCATTTATAATTCAGTTTCTTTTCCTTTGTAAAAAATCTTCCTTCTCGGAATTACTGGCAATCACTCTAAAAGTTCATGTGTTTCTTTTCGATTATGAGTTTCAATATATCCTATTTTTACATCAATACCATTCTTAATAAGCGACCGCGCCTCTTGCAGCATACGATACGTTTTGCCCACACCGGCACTCATGCCAATATAAATTTTAAACTTCCCCCTTCTTGACCTTTGAATTAAATCAAGAAAATGCTGAACATTT
>CAIRRW010000262.1 GCA_903881065.1 uncultured Bacteroidota bacterium | reverse complement strand
ATTCAGCACTGTCGTTTCTATTTTCGGGCATCTGTATTATGGTTGATAATACTACAGACAATAGAATATTATTTTCACTTGTTTTTTTCTTTCCATTTATAATTTTCGCCGCAATCCGTTATGTGGACACGCTTGTAACGCTGGCAGCAGCACTTTGTCTGTATGCTATTTTCTTTTTTTCGCTGTTAAATATCGTTGCTGTTGCAAAGCTGATAATGCCATTTGCTTTGATGTTATTTTCGGTTCCTGTTTATTTTATTGCCCGAAAACAAAAACAAAATGATGCTTATTTCTTATGGAAATCCTGCCTTTCCGTTTGCGAAGCGGTGGCATTAATACTGTTTTATCTTGCCTGCAATTACTTTGTAATTCGCGAAAGCAGCATTGCTTTTTTCGATATGAAACTAGAAGACGGACAGGAGATTCCGCTTGCTTTTCTGTTTTATTTTCTAACAGCAACAGTACCTCTGCTTTATGCTTATTACGCTTTGAAAACAAAAAACAAAACCATCTTATTGATTAGCCTGTTGCTCATCACTGCATCAGCACTTACATTCAAATATTATTTCAGTCTGCAACATCCCGAAATAACATTGACAGGTGCCGGAATTATAATGATATTGATTGCTTATTTCTCCTTTAAATATCTGAAAACCAACAAACACGGTATCACTTTTAAGGAGGATATTAATGAAGATAATTTCCTGAAAAGAAATGCCGAAGCATTAATTTTTGCCCAAAGTTTTTCGGCGCAGGCGAGCAATCAGCACGAAAATGATACCAATAATTTTGGAGGAGGAGATTTCGGCGGAGGGGGTTCTGGCAATAATTATTAAATACTAGGAAATATAAATTAGTCATGAAAATGTCGGTTACAAATTGTTCCAATTCGCATAACAATTTCCATAAAAGTAAGAAGTTGATTCTGGTATAATATTACTCACTTTCAGGATATAGCTAGTGCCTTTTCAAATGTAACTAGTCGTTTTTGAATTATTAATTTCAATTTCTGGAAAATTGAAATGTTTCTGAAGGATTTTTGAGATTTCTCGAATAAGTTGAACATATAAATAGCTCGAGAGAATTCAATAGCGTTGCTTTTTATATAATGGAGGTATAGCAAGTCAGAGACTTAGGCAGAAGAAAGAAAAAGGAGTTAATTGCTACCTTGTCAATGCTATTTTATAAGTTGCAAGTGTTCTTTCCCTTGCAAATTTATGTTCTACAATTGGCTTTGGGTAAGTCAGCTCTTCAAATTCCGGAACCCATTTTCTAATATATTTTAATTCCGGATCAAATCTTTTTGTTTGTTCATATGGATTAAAAATCCTGAAGTATGGTGCCGCATCACATCCCGAACTAGCCGCCCATTGCCATCCACCATTATTTGCAGATAAATCAAAGTCAATAAGTTTTTCAGCAAAATAGACCTCTCCCCAACGCCAATCAATCAATAAGTGCTTAACTAAAAAACTTGCTACTATCATCCTCACACGGTTATGCATAAATCCTGTAGTATTAAGTTCGCGCATTCCAGCATCCACAATCGGGTAGCCCGTTTCACCTTTGCACCAAAGTTCAAACTGTGATTCATTGTTTATCCATTTGATAGCATCGTATTGCTTTTTAAAAGCGCCTTTCACCACATGTGGAAAATGAAATAATATCATCATATAAAATTCGCGCCATATTAATTCATTCAGCCATTGATCGTTAAGTCCTTTTGCTTTCTTTACAAGATCTCGAATACTCAATGTTCCAAATCGCAAGTGCACACTCAATTTGCTTGTGCCTTCCATTGCAGGGAAATTCCTTATTTCATCATACTTACGAATCAAATTTTCGTCTACCATTATACCCTTTATTTTTATTCCGGTAGATTTAAATCCAATATCTTTTAGTGATAATAATACAAACGGTTTTGTTTTGTAGAAATAAGAATAGTATTTCTCGGTTGGATATTTCTCCAAATAAAAATCAGTTAACGATGCCGTCCATTTCTTCATATAAGGTGTAAAAACAGTATAAGGCAAGCCATCATCTTTTGTCACCTCTCCCTTTTCAAAAATAACCTGATCTTTATATGTATTAAATTTGATAGAATGTTGGGCCAGCAAATTCGAAATTAGTTTGTCTCTCGAAATGGCATATGGCTCATAATCATGATTGGCATAAACACTTTTAACCGTATATGTTTTTATTAACGAAGAAAATATTTCCATTGGAGTACCATATAAAACAAGTAATGAACTTCCAAATTCTATTAATTCATTATTTATTTTGGCAAGTGCTGAGTGAATAAAATCAACACGTTTATCTTCTTTGTTATTCAGTTGATTTAATATTTCTGTATCAAAAATAAAAACAGGCAGCACCTGTTTATTATTTTTCAAAGCATGGTATAATCCAGAGTTATCAGCAATTCTTAAATCTCTTCGAAACCAGAAAATACTTACTTCTTCCATAAATATATAATCAAATAATGTTTAACATATATACATATTAATTAAACATTAATTTTTCTTTAGTTAAATTCTTTTAACTCACTCATTAATCTTTTACGAGCTAAAAATATCCTGCTTTTTACAGTCCCAATTGGAAGATCCAGTTCATCAGCAATCTCTTTATACTTATACCCATCAAAATATCTGGTGAATGGAATTTTATAGTCATCCTCCAATGCTTCTACCGCTTTGGAAATATGCTTATGATTGATTTGCGATTCTGCACCAGGCATACCTGTTCCTGCAATTGGTTTTACCAACGTCAAATCTTCCGTTGGTGTAAATACCTGACGAGTTTTAACAGAGCGACGATAGGTATTAATAAACGTATTCTTCATTATTGTATACAACCAGGCTTTCAAATTGGTTGCATCTGCAAATTTATCTTTATACGTTATCGCCTTTAGATATGTATCCTGAACAAGGTCTTGTGCTTCCTCTGAATTAAGTGTTAAACTGTATGCAAAGTTTTTTAAAGGCGTGCTTTGGTTTATCAATTGTTGATTAAATTCTATAGCGGTCATATTTCTTATTTACAAGGTTAATATTTATTTGTGGAACAAAAGTACACAAAGATTAAACAAAACTCCAAATTTTTGTTTAATTATTTTTAATTATCGTTAAACAATTTGACAAAACATCTATTGTCAAAGGAGTTTAAAGGAATCTGGGAGAAATTTTACAAAAGAAGAACACCTTAGAAGTTGTTTAAGGTGTTCTGAAAAGGAAATTTTAGAATTAGTGATTAGATAACAAAGAAAGAAGATCGTCCGAATTCTTAAATATCGAAATATTTTTAGGTGTTTTAATGCTCTTCTCCACTACTTGGCAACCGGAAATTAGTATACGACCTTTAGGAAAACATTTTGCAAGTCTATTAAAATATTCTTCTGTTGACTCTTGTGGTTGTGTTATTACTGAGACTAGATAATCAGGTCTTATAATTTCAATTACTTTTTGGAGGTCAAGCATAGGAACTGACTGTCCTAAATAAGTTACTTTATGTCCTTTTGATTTTAATAAATAATTAAAATACAACAAGCTTAGTTCGTGTAATTCCAACTCAGGTAAAAACAAAACAAACTTTTTTGATTCAGCATTTTCTTTTACTATTTGTCCATCAATTGCAACTATTAATTTCTGACGAATTAGGTTCGAGATAAAATGTTCCTGCGCAGGATTAACACAACCCGTTTGCCACATCACACCTATTTTTTTAAGGAAAGGGTAAATTACATTTTCAATAGTTTGGTTAAAGCCATTTTGTAAAATATTTGTTGAAATGATTTTTTCAAAACGTTGTTCATCCATTTCAACCATTGCGATTATGAGTCCATCAATCTGTTCACAAGGGTTTATTTGTGTGCTTACAATTTTATTAACTTCGTCTGTAATTTCTTCTTTTTTATAAGCGGCAATCTTTGAAATTTTATAGCCGTTATTATATAATAAAGTAATATTAAGTAGTAGTTTCAGCTCGTCATTATTATACGAACGAATATTTGTATCGGTGCGTTTTGGTTTTAATATTCCATATCTCTGCTCCCATATTCTCAGTGTGTGAGCCTTAATCCCAGATAATTTCTCTAAATCTTTTATTGAAAACTTGCCAATCATTATTTTGTATTTCTTTCAACAACACAACAGCTCAATAAATGTTTAAATAAGTTGGCATTGGAAAAGGTTTACAAAGTGATTTTTCATTTTATTTTTTACTTCTTCCTCATTCACTTCGTAGCCAAGCTCTTTATTCAATGAAGTTACAGACTTGTCGACAATACCACATGGAATAATATTATTAAAATAATCTAAATCAGTATTTACATTAAATGCAAAGCCATGCATCGTTACCCACCTGCTTGCTCGTACTCCCATGGCACAAATTTTACGGACTTTTAATGGATTTCCTGTATCGAGCCAAACCCCAGTTTCACCTTCACTTCTCCCCGATTCGATTCCGTATTCCCTTAAAGTAAGAATAACCATTTCTTCCAAATAGCGCAAATACTTATGAATATCCGTAAAGAAATTATCTAAATCTAAGATTGGATAACCAACTATTTGTCCGGGACCGTGGTATGTAATATCCCCACCTCGATTTATCTTATAATAAGTTGCTTGCTTTTCTTTAAGTTGAGTTTCATTCACAAGTAAATTTTGTTCATCTCCACTTTTACCAAGCGTATAAACATGCGGATGTTCACAAAATATTAGGTAATTATTGGTTGGTTGTTGTTGGTTTTCAGTTAAATTTCTATTTGATATTTTAGTTTGAACTATTCCATCAAATAATTTTTCCTGAAAATCCCAGGCTTGCTTATAGTCTATCAATCCTAAATCTATAAACCTAACCTGCTGCATATTTAAATTTGAGATAACTTGGATTTCAAATGATTTATAACATTAATTTCCATCAAGTCGGCTCCTCTTAATTCGCCCAAAATAATAGAAATCCAATCACCAAGATGAATAAAGTAAATTGCTTTTTCAATTGTTGAATTTCCTTTAGAAAATATTTCAGTAATATGCGGCGTGTATTTTTTTATTACTTCTTTATTTATTTCAACTCTAGTCAAATTTCTTGAATATTCATCTTTGTCAAGAAAAAGAAGAACAGAAAGATTATCATTTTTCTGAGTCCATCCAACAAGTTCATTATGGTTCATTTCCGGAATTACCTGATGCCAGCACAATACTTTTGAGTTCTCATTTAATTGCTGACGGAAACGAATTGCTATTCCTTCATTATACGTAGTAGAATAGATTACGGGTATTTTGCCAAGTATTTTATTTGCAACAGCAGTTGCTTCCGCAATAATGCTATTTTCTTCTGAATCAACTAATTTAATTGAAGCTTCCAATTCAGCTTTATATTCGTTTGTAATAATTTTATTAAAACCTAAGATGAAAAATAATTGAGTAAGAGAATATCCCAAGCACGCACGTGGAGGCATTCCACCAGGCACTATGATAAAATCAATATTATTAGCTCGAGAAACTTCTGCCACTTTTCCACCGGAAGTAACGCACACAATTTTTGCCTTTTTAGCAATTGCCAATTCAAAACAATTCAATGTTTCTTCGGTATTTCCAGAGTAAGAAGAAATAATTACCAATGTGTTTTCATTAACATAAGCAGGAATAAAATATCCTTTGGCAACATTTATCGGAACATTGGCATTGGCCACAACCAATTCCGCAACAATACTTCCACCAATACCAGAACCTCCAAGGCCGCATATTAAGACATTAGAAATTTTGTTTGGCGTTTGGGTCAATTTTGCATTATTACCGATATTAATTGCCTCTGCTAATTGTTTTGAAAATTTTTCAACTAATGATTTCATTTTTTTCTTCTTATTATTGATTTTGAGATGTAAAAGTACATTTTTTGTCTCAACAAAATATCAATAATGACACATTATTCATTATTTATTATTCCAGAGCATGTATATTTGCCGAAAATTCAATAAATATAAAATGAGCAACGAATTAAACGAACAGGAAATATTAAGAAGAAATAAACTTGCGGACATTACCAAAATGGGCATTGATGCTTATCCAGCGGATTTGTTTGAGATAAATGCAACTTCAAAAGGAATTTTAGATAGTTGGAGTAAAGAACAAATTTCAACGACCCAAGGTGTTTTGGAAACAACAGGTGGGCAAAGAGCAGAAATGCTGAATCATATAAGTATTGCTGGCCGCATTATGAGCATCCGTGATATGGGAAAGGCTGCTTTTGTTAGTCTTCAGGATGCAACAGGTAGGATTCAACTTTATATTAAACGTGATGACCTTTGCAAGGAAGAGGATAAATCCACTTATGATTTATTATTCAAAAAATATACTGATATAGGCGATATTATTGGTGTTACCGGTTTTGTTTTTATTACAAAAATGGGTGAAACATCAATACACGTTGAAACTTTTAAAATGTTGAGTAAAGCTTTACGTCCGTTACCGGTTGTAAAGATTGATGAACACGGGGTTGCTCATGATGAAGTTACTGATCCTGAATTCCGTTATCGTCAGCGATATGTGGACCTGATAATCAATCCGCATGTGAAGGAAACCTTTATGAAACGAACTAAAATGGTGAATACCATTCGTGATTTTTATAATGCAAAAGGTTATCTCGAAGTGGATACTCCAGTGCTACAGGCTATACCGGGAGGTGCCACTGCAAGGCCTTTTACAACACATCATAACACATTAAATATTCCGATGTACTTGCGTATTGCAAACGAATTATATTTGAAAAGATTGATTGTTGGCGGATTTGATGGTGTATATGAATTTTCCAGAAACTTTAGAAATGAAGGGATGGACAGAACTCATAATCCTGAATTTACAGTAATGGAACTTTATGTAGCTTATAAAGATTACAATTGGATGATGGATGTTACCGAAGAATTGATTGAGAAAATTGCTATGGATTTGAATGGGACAACACAAGTGATTGTCGGTGATAAAACCATTGATTTTAAACGCCCTTTCAAGCGTGTTACTATGTTTGAATCCATTAAAGATTTTACCGGAATTGATATCAGTGCAATGGATGAAAATCAATTGCGCGATGTATGTAAACAATTAAATATTCCTGTGGATAACTCGATGGGTAAAGGAAAGTTGATAGATGAAATATTTGGTGCGAAGTGCGAAGGCAATTATATTCAGCCTACTTTTATTACTGATTATCCTATTGAAATGAGTCCGCTTACTAAAAAACATAGAAGCAAAGAAGGACTTGTTGAACGATTTGAATTAATGGTAAATGGTAAGGAACTTGCAAATGCTTATTCCGAATTAAACGACCCGCTCGACCAGAGAGAACGTTTTGAAGAGCAGGCACAGCTTATGGAACGCGGTGATGATGAAGCAATGTTTATTGATCAGGATTTCCTGCGTGCGCTGGAATATGGAATGCCGCCGACATCCGGTATTGGTATTGGAATTGACAGACTGGCAATGATTATGACTAATTCTCATTCTATTCAGGATGTATTATTTTTTCCGCAAATGCGACCTGAAGAAATTAAAAAAGCAGCTGTTGTTTTGAAACCCGAAGAAACAAAAATACTTGAAGTGATAACAAATACAGTACCTTCAACAGTTAACAGTATAAGTGAAACTCTTGGTGAAGGATTTTCAAAATCGCAGATTCAAAAGATTTTAACTTCGCTTACAGAAAAAGAAATGATTAAAAGGGAGGGTCCAAATTTCTTTGTTAAATAAATAATTTATATGAAAAAAATAGCGGTAATAGGTGGAGGAAGTTGGGCAACAGCGCTTGTAAAAATGTTGTGTAACAATGTAACTGAAGTACATTGGTGGATAAGGAATGCGGATACAATTGAGTACATCAAAAAATATAAACACAATCCTAATTACCTTACTTCTGTTCAGTTTGATACCGAAAAGCTGGCTTTAAATTCGGATTTGAAAGATGTAATTTCCAAAGCTGATGTATTGATACTTGCTGTGCCTTCTGCTTTTTTGAAAGATGCACTTGCCGGAATTACAACAGCCGATTTTAAGGGCAAACAAGTGTTTTCGGCGATTAAGGGAATTGTGCCGGAACATAATTTAATTGTCGGGGAATTTTTTAATACCGAATATAAAATGCCCATGCAAAACATTGGCGTTATTTCCGGTCCTTGCCATGCAGAAGAAGTGGCGATGGAAAAACTTTCTTACTTAACCATTGCTTCGCAAAGCAAGGATAACGCTACTTTTGTGGCTTCGCAATTAAATTGCAGATATATTAAAACTACCGTTTCGGATGATATTTACGGCACGGAATATTCGGCGGTATTAAAAAATGTATTTGCTATCGCGAGCGGTATTTGTCATGGTTTGGGATACGGTGATAATTATCAGGCGGTACTTATTTCGAATGGCATACAGGAGATAAAACGCTTTGTGGATACGGTTCATCCTATTGACAGAGATATTAACAGCTCCGCTTACCTCGGCGATTTGCTTGTTACTGCTTATTCGCAATTCAGTCGTAACCGCACTTTCGGAGGAATGATAGGAAAAGGTTATTCTGTAAAATCGGCTCAGCTGGAAATGAATATGGTGGCAGAAGGTTATTATGGAACGAAATGTGTGCACGAAATAAATAAACAATTTAAAGTGGATATGCCTATTACCACTGCTGTTTATCATATTTTATACGAGCGGATTTCTCCGATGATAGAAATGAAAATACTTTCTGATAAATTATCCTAATTCACTCGACTTTCCTCTAAAGTCTATAGATTCTAACTTAACTGCTCAAAAGTTGGCAGATAATCTATAAATTATCTGCTTATTTTAACCTGTCAAAAATTTCACTGAGTTTTTGATATTGTGCTTTAGCAACGTTTATTTGATATTTCAACTCTTTAGAAAAAGGATTGATACCATCGGAATTTAAGTTGTTCAATTCTTCTGTCAATGTTTTCACTTTTGTTTTGTACATGGAAGCAAGGTCCAAAATTGATTTCTTGGCATAATAAGCCACCCACTTTATTGTGTTTTCATCTTTTATAATATTTGCCAACAGGTCAACACCAACATTTACGGTTTCATCTTTCTTGCCATTCTTCAAGAATGAAGTATAATCACCAATGAAACCAATAGCTGAAAACCCTTTGAATTTCCTTTCTGACTTTATAAAGAACTCGTTGTTTTCATCATCGCCATAATCAGCATACAAACCGGCAATGGCACGCAAAACCTCTACGCTCTTTTCGTTTTCATATTGTTTAGCCAACGGCATCGCTTCCTCCGGGTTGACCTTTGAATAAGCATATAAAGCGGAACCCAACACATAATACGATTTATCTTTCAACGCATCTGCATATATAATTTCCAAATCTTTATCTGTATATTTAATTGATAAACATTCTATCGCAATTGCTCGCACATCCGATTTTGTATCTGTTTTAGCAAGGTTAACAAGTTTTTCTTTAATTTCTTTTTCATGACCTGCAGGAATTTCTTTCAATGCTTCAATCGCATCTTGGCGCAGTCCCCAAAATGAATCGTTCAATGCCAATAACACGGTACTTGCACAGATAGAATCATTAATATTCTTAATACATTGGGTAAGAGCTTCGTATCGATCAAGATAAAGGGGAGCATATTTATACTGAAATGCCCATTCAGTAATCGATTTAGATTCATTTTTAGTGCATAATAATTGTTTTTCAGCATCCACATTAACTAAATCGGGTTTTGTGTCAGTATCAAATTCAAATATATCATCCGCTTTGGTAACAGTTATTCTCTCGCGCTTTACTTTTCCATTTGCATATATATCAACATAAATGGGAAGCATAAACAATGGAGTCTTCGAGAAATCCTGCACTTGTTTAATCTCCACCATTTCTTTTTTATTTGTTTCATCATAGTTTGAATGAACAATGATATCAGGATGTCCAGACGAAAGGAACCATTGATTAAAGAACCAGTTGAGGTCTTCGCCAGTTACTTGTTCAAATGCCAAACGGAGATTATGTATCTCCACCGAATTAAACTTATTTGTTTCAAGATACAGTTTTAACGAAGCAAAAAAAGCATCATCACCTACATACTTCCGGAGCATATGAAGTACCTGTCCTCCTTTATCATAGCTATGTCCATCAAACATTTCTTCTCTATCATCATACTGAAACCGAATAAGAGGAACCTGTTTTTGTTGGGCTTCATTTAAATATTTTTCACGTGATCTGGCATCTAAATAGTCAGCAGCATCGCGTCCGCGTTTATGCTCTTCCCAAAGATATTCGCCATAAGTTGCAAAGGATTCATTAAGTGGCAGATTGCTCCACGACTCACAAGTAACCAAATCACCAAACCATTGATGAAATAGTTCATGCGAAATATATTCTTCGTTATTACGGTCAATTAATTCGCGGTCTGTACGGTTCATAAACTCACCATGCAAGGTAGCGCTTGTATTCTCCATTGACCCAGAAACATAATCGCGAACTACAACCTGTGAATATTTATTCCATGCAAAAGGTACTCCTAGTCTATTAGAGAAGAATTCAATCATATCAGGAGTAGCGCCAAATATGGCTTTTGCGTATGGTTCATATTCTTTCTCCACATAATAATTAACTTCCTTATCCCGCCAATTATCCTTCACAATTGAAAACTCGCCAATTGCCATCATGGCAAGGTAAGGCGCATGTGGCAAGTCCATTCGCCAATAATCAGTGCGGGTATTATCGCCATTATCAGATGAAGAAACTAATTCGCCGTTAGATAATGTAACAAACTTTTTGTCAACAGTTATAAATATTTCCTGAGTCATCCGTTCATTAGGTCGGTCAATAGTCGGAAACCAAGCAGAGTTGGATTGCGTTTCGCCTTGTGTCCAAATTTCAGTGGGTATATCCTTTTCTTTCCCCTCCGGATTAATAAAATACAAGCCTTTATCATCAGTAATAGCAGCACTTCCACCACCCTTCTTTAATTCATTCGGCTTACTTATATAATCTACGTACACATTATACTGTTCCGTGTTTCTATATTCTTTATCTAATTGAATAGTGAGAATATCATTGGAATAGGTATATTTTAAAGGCTTCTTGACAACAACTTTTTCTTCTGCAGGTTCATATTTTCGTTTTGAATCTTGTTTTACATAATCTTTTCGCTGAATATCATTATAAACCAAATCAACTTCTTTAATTTCCATTCCTCTTGCATCAAGAACCACCGAGGAGGTTGGATAAAAATAAGGCTTAGCAGTAATGGTAGCTTTTCCATACATAAACTGCTTAGTAAAGTCAAAACTCACATCTAATTTTGTATGAATAATATCAGTAAAGCGAGTGGCGGATGCCTGATATATCTGTGTCTGCGGAGTCTTTGCTACCTTCTCGATTGTATCTAAATTGATTACAGGTAATGCCTGTGTAGTCTCATTTGATTTCTTAAAAACATTGCATGAATAAAATATAACCGCAATAACAATAATGAAAAGGTGCTTTGTATGTTTCATCTCTTATTTTTTCAGTTGTCAAAGGTTGTTAAAATTATTTTATTATCAAATAATAAGTTGATAATGGAGAGATAATAATTCTGCCTTATCTTTACCGAATGGAATTAACTGTTTTAAGTAACGAATATTTTATGTATGAAGCATTAAAGGAAGCCCAGAAAGCATTTGATGAGGAAGAGATCCCTATAGGAGCTATTGTAGTTTGCAATAACAGAATAATTGCACGTGCTCATAATCTAACTGAAAGGTTAACTGATGTAACAGCACATGCAGAAATGCAAGTGATAACAGCTGCAGCAAATTATTTAGGAGGGAAATATTTGGACGAATGTACACTTTATGTTACCCTTGAACCTTGTGTAATGTGTGCAGGAGCAATTGGATGGTCTCAACTTGGCAAATTAGTTTTTGGAGCCAGAGATACAAAACGCGGGTATAATCTATTGAATGAAAAAAAAGTACTTCATCCTAAAACGGACATAGTATCAGGCATTTTACAAGATGAATGTGCTATTTTAATGAGAACATTTTTTTTGAAGAAAAGATAATTTAACAGATTAATCTTTTACTTCTAAATCCACAACTTCTATTTTTTTCTTTTTCGCCTTTGCATCTTCGATCAACTTAGTTGATTTTTTCGATTTTATTTTGACAAAATCCTTATTATCCTTCTCAATATAATAATCTGTTGCGACTTTTGTTTCATTCATCGAATCGTATTGGGTTTGCACCTCATATATTTTATCCGTTGAAGTGGTGGATGAAAGCAGCTTTACAAACATCACCTCATCATCAATCTTTTTTGAAACATAAGTACTACTATCAACATAATATCCTTTTACTTTCTTTGGAAGAAAAGTTTTAATTTCATTACCATCACTTTTTCTATACGCAATTTTGGTGAAATTATCAAACGTTCTTTTAGCATTCGATTTAATCTCCCCTTTCAAAGTGTCATTGTTCAGCATTATTATATATCCTTTACTATATTTTGCCTGAGCAAAAATTTCCGAAAAAGGAAACATTATGCTAAACAAAATAAAACAACAACTAAATAACTTCATTTTCATGTTAGTAGATTTTCTATTATTCATCGATCAAAAGTAAGAAGAAAAAAAATCGTGAACATATTATTTTTCATAAAAGTGCATTGATTTTAAATATTGCCATGCTTCAATCGACATAAAATAACGAACATCCTTTTTTTCTTTTATTGCCTGCCTGATTGCCGTTGATGATATTTCCATCAATGGGGCAGGTATCAATTTTACTTTGGGATATTTTTCCAACTTACCTCCATCGCTGTAATTCCGTGGGTAAACATATAATTCATACTGATTTAAAATCTCTTCATAATTTTTCCATTTATGAAAGGTCTTTAAATTATCTGCACCCATTATTAATACAAACTCGTGTTGAGGGTATTTCTCATTCAAGTGAGCTAACGTATTAATGGTGTATGATGGTTTAGGAAGTTTGAATTCGATATTACTTGCCATGTATTTATTGCTATCTCCGATTGTCAAATTTACCATGTGCAAACGTTGCTTCTCATCAAGTAAACTTTTCTTGTCTTTCAAAGGATTCTGAGGAGAAATTACGAACCAAATTCTATCCAAATCGGTATATTCAAGCATATAATTTGCAATGACCATATGCCCGACATGTATTGGATTAAAAGAACCAAAAAACAAGCCTACCTTCATATAAAACTAATCTTTATGAATTTAAATCCATTTAAAGTTGAAACTTCATTATTTAATAATCTTACATACAATTAATAAAAAACGCAAAATCCATAAAAGCGAAATACTACTGTATAACCCTTATATGAACTTGCGTTTTCGCGTAACAATAAATAAATACTATTTCGCCTCTTTCAAACGTTTTGCAACTTCATTCCAGTTTATAACATTCCAAAATGCAGCAACATAATCAGGCCGTCTATTCTGATAGTGAAGATAATATGCATGCTCCCAGACATCAATCCCTAAAATCGGAGTACCTTTTATGTCTGCAACATCCATTAATGGATTATCCTGATTAGGAGTAGAACTCACTACCAATTTACTATCCTTTACTAAAAGCCATGCCCACCCTGAACCAAAACGTGTAGCAGCAGCAGCAGCGAATTGATTCTTGAATTCAGCGAATGTTCCAAATGCTGAATTAATAGCTCCTGCTAATTCTCCTGTTGGTTCTCCTCCAGCATTTGGTGACATAATGTTCCAAAACATGGAGTGATTAAAATGCCCCCCGCCGTTATTACGAACTGGCATTGGATATTTAGAAATATTCTTACAAATATCTTCAATACTTAATTTCTCAGCATCCGAACCAGCCAAAGCATTGTTCAAATTTGTTACATATGCTTGATGATGTTTTGTATGATGTATTTCCATTGTGCGAGCATCAATGTGTGGTTCTAATGCATTGTATGCATAATTTAATTTAGGTAATTCAAAAGCCATAATATTTATTTTATAAGTTAATTGTTTAATTTATTCTTCTCAAAGGTAGTTATTTTTTACAAGTGTTTTATCAAATGTTTTAATTAGATAATGTATATATTATCTAATTTCATCTCCAGTTGCTTCCTATAAAAAAAGTTAAAATTCTGAATATCAAAATTATTACTTAGCATTATAATTACTTTTGCCTCATAGATTAAAACTAATTAACTAAAAATCACAAAATGAAAAAAATATTTTCTTTCTTATTTATTATTGGTGCATTAAGTATCATTTCTTGTGGCCCATCTGCTGAACAAAAAGCAAAAGACGAAGCCGCTAAAAAAGCAAAAATGGACTCTTTGTTCAACGCTGCAAGTAAAAGCGTTTCTGCTGCCATGGATACAGTTACTACCGCAAAGCCTAAAGTGGGCGAAGGAGTAAAATAATTAATACACTTTCGATTAATAAAAAACTCCATTCAGATTGATTTTTGAATGGAGTTTCTTATACCTATAATTTCGTGTTTCTAATTAGGATTTTTTAGATTTTCCTTAATGGTAAAATAAAAAGTTGTTCCCTCGCCAATAATTGATTCTATCCAAATTCTTCCGCCATGACGCTCAACTATTTTTTTACAAACAGCAAGACCAATTCCTGTCCCTTCATATTTTTGTTTAGAATGTAATTGTTGGAAAATGACAAATATTTTTTCTGCGTATTCTTTTTGAATTCCTATCCCGTTATCCTTTACTGAGAATAAATATTCATCCTTCTGTTTCGTCCATGCGATTATTATTTCCGGATCTTCAACTCCCTTAAACTTAATCGCATTTATTATTAAGTTCAAGAAAAGTTGCCCAAGCAAAACATAATCACCAAAAATAACTGGCAAGTCTTCATATATTATTTTAGCATTATTCTCATTTATCCTATTCTGCAAATCCTTTAATACATCTTTTATCAAACTATATATATCAACAGGCTCAAAAGGTTTAACTCTGTTTATTCGGGAGTATTCCAACAAGCTTTGGATTAATTTCTTCATCCGATTGCTACCATCTACGGCATATCCAATAAAGTCATTAGCATCTTGATCCAATTTGTTTTTATACCTTTTTGCCAACAATTGAACATAACTATTAACCATTCTCAATGGTTCCTGCAAATCATGTGAGGCAACGTAAGCAAATTGTTCCAACTCGGTATTTGAACGAATAAGTTCCAATGACTTTTGTTTCAACTCCTCTTCCATCTTTATTCTTTCGGTTATATCATTTGATATTCCAAGTAAATATTGAGGTTTGCCATTTTCATCAAAAAGTGGAATTTTTTTTGTTTCTAATATTCTTATCCCTTTATATTTAGTCTGTATTTGTTCTTCAGGGATTTCAAACAGTCTACCACTTTTCAAAACTTCCTTATCCTTCTGAATAAAAAATTCAGCCTGTTCCTTCGGAAAGAAATCATAATCATTCCTTCCAACTAAATCTGTACGGGTATACCCTAATAAATCTTCCCCTGCTTTATTAAGTCTAACAAATTTTAGTTCATCAGCATCTTTAATAAAAAGCATGTTGGGTATATTTTCAACCACAGAGTTCAAGAAAGCCTGAGAACGTTTAAGTTCCCTTTCTGCTGTTTTTATTTCAGTAATATCCCTTGCAAACGCTATAAACAAGTACTTACCTTTAATAAATGTAGGTGAAACATTTAGTGAAATAAAAAACATTTCTCCTTTTCTATTTATTACTTCAAGTTCTATTGGTTTATTTAAGACATGTTTCTTTTTACCAACTAAGAAATGTTTAATGCCCTTATTATAAGCATCGCGATGAACTAGAGGCACAACAAAATCTTGAAAAGGCTTACCAATTATTTCATGTGACAACCACCCAAATATTTCTTCTGCGGTTGGGTTCCATCTTTCAACAATACCATCCGAATCCATAACCAAAACGGCTTCAGGAGCATTTTCAAAAATCGTTTGAATTTGCTGTTCACTATCTTGTAATAAGCTATTTATTATTTCCAGATTTTCAATATATTTCTTTTCTGCCGAGATTGAAAACTGCAACTCTTCACCTAATGTATTTAACCCTGCCGCTATTGCATCTATCTCGTCCGATCTATCACTTATTGGTGCTTTCTCAGAAAAATTTAACACAGTATATTTCAATAATACATTAAAAATATTATCTATTCTTTTTTGATAATCTTCAACTTCTTTTAAAGTTGTATTCAGTTTAGTTTTACGTTCCTCCGCCAGCAATTTTAACTCATCATGGGCCACTTGTAATTCCTCTGCCGATTTACTACGTTCGGAAACGGCGGCCCTAAGTACTAAAATTGTAATACTTATTATTGTAACATATAGTTGAGATGAAATAAATGAATCGCCTAAGGATTCAGCGGCGAAAGGCCCTAAACCTTTCACAGTTCCTAAATAAGCAAGTATAGAAGAAATCGATATCGCAGTTGATACTTCTCTTTCTTTAAATCGAAAAGCTGCCCAAAGTAAAATTGGCAACATAAAGTAAGATTTACGAAACTGTAAAGTAGTTGGAAACCATCCTAAAAATATTATTCCACCTATTAATATTATTAGAAAGTATAAAAAACTTGATGTGATAAAATACCTTTTATCTGGCTTTTCTTTATAACTGCTTCCCCATCCTATCAGAAATGGAACAAAAAGAAAAATTCCTGATACCTCACTTATCCAACTTGAAAACCATAAATTATGATGATAAATTCGAGATTGAATATCAATAAAATTTATTGCTACCGAATTTATTGTTGCTGTAGTTAAACAAATAAATAAGGTAATAAAAACAAATCGAAACACATCTTGTGTTTTTTCAAATGGATTTAATTCATTACAGAACCGCCTTATCAAGTAGTCTCCCAAAACTGCTTGGCAAGTACTGCCAATACTGACCAATATGGTTGAAAAATAAATAGTGGATGGTGATAATGTATTGTCCGAATAGAATAATACAAAATTATAAATGAGTGCACCAAGCAAAATTCCTGGCCATATAAAGTTACCTAATAATAAAACTGCAGCTAAGGCTATACCAGAAGTGGAAACTAAAGTAATAACATTGTCGTTACCTATAGCCAACCAAAACCCGTCCTGACCTACAAAAAAATATACTGATGCTACAACAATCATCAGCATTATTTTATTTGCTACCGAGTAGGATCGTTTTGGTAATTTCATTGAAATTTTAAAAAATGTGTTTTCATTTTTGCTGTATCATTACTAACCTTCTTTCAAATATTTTTCAAGCCATTCCTTTGCCTCTTTCTCATTAGTAAAAATCCTTGCGGGAAAAGAATGATGTTTTAAATTAAAATATAAATTCGCCATCATTTTCCCTAATGGCGATTTTGAAATTATTGCAACTGCAAGCGCTATTTTGGGGTACTCCGCATTTACGTAATCTCTTATTTCTTTATTCGTTTCCGAAATATTGGAAAAATCATTGAGTATGCAAACCTTTTTGCCATGTAAACGTTCAATAAAATAATCGATAACTTCTTTTATTTCATTTAAATTCGCAGGATGACGCGTGAGTGATTTCGCACAAAGTATTCCATCAGCATCAAACCAGAAAATATATTTCTTAAATTTAATTATTTCAACATTTTCAGGGGGTGATATCACGGCTTAAAATCGGTTGCTTAATATTTAAGTTGTTTTTTGAATTTAGTCCTTGGGTGGTAACTGAACAATTGATAACCAGAAATTCTCAATTGATTTTACCACATTAATAAATTGAGCAAAATCAACAGGCTTTGTAATGTAACAGTTAGCATGACTGTCGTACATTTTTAATATATCAGATTGTGCATCGGAGGTGGTGAGTACGATAACCGGAATTCGCTTTAAATTCGGGTCATTCTTTATTTGTTCCAACACTTCTCTGCCATCAATTTTCGGCAGATTAAGGTCAAGCAGTATCATATCCGGCCTTTTAGCTGTGGCGTGGGCACCACGTTTATATAAATAGTCTAGTGCTTCCTCACCATCCATCACCACATTAAGTGAATTATTTATCTTCCCATCTTTTAATACTTCCCTTGTCAGACGGACATCTCCCGGGTTATCTTCCACCAAAAGAATGTCAATCATATGATACTTCTCCATTATTAAATTATTGTTATGTAAGTTTAATCTTATTTTTGAGAATGTGAAGTTATAAACTATATGGCTAAGTACCAAATAAGTTTGATATACTAGAATTATACTTTAGAATCCAATATCCAAATCAAAAGCCTGGCGAAATTTATTTAGATTCGGATTTTTTTCAACAAGCCATTTGTAACGGTCGGTTGCGGTATATAAATTTGTTTTTTCTTCTGCTGCAGTCAGTACCAAATTTATTTGAATGGAATAATTATTCAGTTCTTTTCTAAGGAAACCAAGCAAATTCATTTTATCTTCATTTATTGTTTCCTCCATCGCTTTGCTCACCACTGAAAATTCAATGATAGATTCCTCCTTTAAAACAGGGCGTTTGCCTGATAATGCCACAGCATAACTCATCTTGCCCTTTGCTTTCACATCATTCGCATACTTGTCCCATTTGATTAATAAATCATCCTGTGTAAATTTTTCAGCAGGTAGATTTGTATTTACAGCAGTCTGTTCCTTTCCATTAGCAGCATCGTTTTCCGAAGTTTTGTTAATATTTAAATGCTGATGTATTGATGGCGAAGCAGTTTTTATTAATGGCTTCTTAATAGTTGATGATGGAGCAGAAACTGTTGCCGATTGTTGGCTGGGAGTTGTTGGAGGAGTAGTTTTTACCTCTGGTTCTTTTGCCCTTATTTCAGGCTGCTGAACTGCAACTTTTGGTTCTTCTTTTGTAGCTTTTACCTCCGTTTTTTTGCTCGGTGGCTTAATTAAGTCATTTTTTTTTTCGGTATCAGTCCCTATGGAGTTGATAGAACAAAGCTGCATCAGTGCTAGCTCGACCTGTAGCCGCTGGTTTTTGCTACTCTTATAATTTATGTCCGTTCGGTTGAGTATCGTTAATCCTTTCACCAGAAATGGCAACGAACATTTTCCCGATTGTTCTTTATACTTATCTTTTATGTTGCCCCCTACTTCAAGCAATTGCACTGTCTCCCCATCCTTACTCACCAATAAATTACGGAAGTGGTCGCCAAGTCCGGCAATAAAATTATGACCATCGAAGCCATTATTCAAAATCTCATTGAACACTAATAAAGCATGTGGAATATCTTCACTGATGATGGAATCGGTAATCTGAAAATAATAATCGTAATCAAGTATATTCAGGTTATCAATCACCGCTTTGTAGGTAACCGTGTTTCCGGCAAAGCTAACTATCTGGTCGAATATCGAACAAGCATCACGCAGTGCGCCATCAGCTTTCTGCGCTATTATATGTAATGCTTCCGGTTCCGCAGTTATATGTTCACTCTTTGCAATAAATTCCAAATGATGTGCTATATCTTCAATCTGAATTCTATTGAAATCAAAAATCTGACAACGCGACAGTATCGTAGGAATTATTTTATGCTTCTCAGTAGTTGCCAATATAAAAATAGCATGTTTAGGTGGCTCTTCCAGCGTTTTCAAAAACGCATTGAAAGCCGCCTGCGACAGCATATGCACCTCATCTATCACATATACTTTATATGCTCCCAATTGCGGCGCATATCTTACCTGATCTATCAGATTACGAATATCATCTACCGAATTATTCGATGCAGCATCCAGCTCAAATACATTGTGCGAAGCACCACTGTTAAACGATTTGCACGATTCGCATTCATCACAAGCTTCCGTATTTTCCGTACGGTTCATACAGTTAATGGTCTTCGCAAGTATCCTTGCACACGTTGTTTTCCCTACTCCACGCGGACCACAGAACAAAAATGCCTGCGCCAGATGTCCTGTTTTAATGGCATTTTTCAACGTATTCGTAATATGCGCCTGACCAACAACCGTATTAAACGTTGCCGGACGATACTTGCGAGCCGATACTATGAAATTATCCATTTATTTTATTTTCCTTATTTGAAAGGCGACAAATTTAGATATTAATACATAACTACAAAGACTTGTTTATAAATTAAAAAACTCCTTAAAAATTAATTAAAGAGTTTTATTTGGGCGAATCACCATTCTGCCATTCATCAAGTTCCTTCCGGCTTTTGTTTCAATCTTTTTTATTTTTTGAAGGAAAAATAAAAAAGGATTTCCACGACAATTCCTGCGCAGTTGGAAGGGAATAGTTATTTATGAAGGTTAAGAAATAGTAAGTACAACTTACTTATTATAAATATCAAGAAGCCGCTTCGCACATTTCAACGCTTCAGCTTCGAGCCTACTGTTGTGTTATTTTAGCAGCATAGGACATATTTACTGGGGCTAAATTGAACTAGGATTATTGTTCTTCAAAAAAGTCTTCATCTAATTGTTTTACTTCATAGGTTGCTTTTAATTGAATACCAACATTAAATTCGTGCATTAAGTCTACTAATTTATTTCCATCAATTAATATAATTTTATGATGTGCATTTTTTGCTTTCTCAACAGCTCCTATATCGAATAATGAAGTTGTAACAAAAACACCTTTATTGGTATCTCCACTCATAGCACCTATGAAATTTCTGATATCTTTTTCCCTAACTTTATTTTCGTTAAATCTTTTTGCTTGAATGTAAATTTTATCTAACCCTAGCTTGTCTTCATTGATAATTCCATCAATTCCACCATCTCCAGATTTTGATGTTTCAATAAACTCACCATATCCCATTTTTTTCAGCAAAATTAAAATTACTTTTTCGAAGTAATAAGGATCAATTGTTTTAAGTTTTTCTAATAATTCAATTTTAACCTCTTTTTCTATCTGCGAAAACCCGTTATCTATAAGATCCTGCGGTGATGAATTTACTATTTCCTTTATCCCTAACTTTTCAGAATTCCCTTTTGTTGATTCTTCGGAATAAAAGTCAATAATTCCTGAATCCTCTACAACATTTTTTAAACTTAAATCAGCCTTTTGTTTTAAGCCTTTCTCAGTAATCTTTACGCTTCCTCTTATTGGATAAATAATATAACCGCCCTTTTTTAAATAAGATTTCCCCCAAGCAATTCGATTATTAATTAGGTTGTCTCCAGATTTTGTTTTCTCTGAAAGTTGTTCAACAGTTAAGTGTGAAAAGTATTTTTCAATAACTCTTTTTTGCAATTCCCTAAAATGAATTGTTTCGCTATTACTCAAGATTTCAAGTATTGGATTAAACGTTTCATGAAATTTTGGTATTTCTAAATTCATTCTTTATTCAATTTTATGCCTCAAAAGTAGTATTATATTCATTTGAACTATCAATTAAACGACATCTCTTAATTTATGAAAAAGCTGTCCGAACAATTATTTTCATATCTTATATATAAGGTAACATTTTCCCCTCCTCAAATCACAATCCCCACCCTCCCTACTCCCCCACAAAAAAATTTCCCTCACATTTCTACGTACAACTCCTAGAAACACCCCTTCATTTCTCCTTTTCAAGTGAAAAACATACATTTTCTCACTTCCTAAACTCCTGAAACCATTACAAAAACTCATAAAAACATAATTACGTATAAAAATATGAAATTAACAGGTAATTATGTGATTTCGACCTGTTATATTTTCCCTACAATGTCAGCAGTACATAAATGAGGAATAGTCTTGAATCGCTGATAGCTGGTTTTGAATCACACGTACCCAGTTTTGTATCAGAGGTAGCTGGTTTTGAATGGCCGATAGCTGATTTTGAATCACACTTACCCAGTTTTGAATCAGAGGTAGCTGGTTTTGAATCGCCGATAGCTGATTTTGAATCACACTTACCCAGTTTTGAATCAGAGGTAGCTGGTTTTGGATTGCCGATAGCTGGTTTTGCATCACACGTACCCAGTTTTGCATCAGAGGTAGCTGATTTTGGATTGCCGATAGCTGGTTTTGAACTTTTGGAACCGAATTTCCACTTCAATACCATTTATAAACAAAAAAGTCCCGAATCACTTCGGGACTTTTTAATTTGAAAAAACAGAAATTTACTTGTGAGTTTTACTTTGAGATAATCAATATCAAATTCCTATCAGGACACAAGCTGCTTCGGCAGCCATTTGTTCAGCGCGTTTTTTAGAAAAATGCTGAGCACTTCCCATCACCTTCTCTTCAACTATTAATTGTATTGTAAATAATTTATCAGCGGCAGCGTTACCATCCACAGCGGTTTCAAACGTCCAATCTTTCTTTTCCTTTTGAGCCCACTCAATAAATTTACTTTTAAAATCAACCTCCTTCGTTTCCACCTCCTCCATATCAATATGTACATTAATGATGCGGGTAAGCAAAAACTGCTGAGCAAAATCAAACCCTTTATCTAGATAAATTGCACCAATCAATGCTTCGTAAGCATCACCGTTTATCGAACTAGGCATACCGCGTCGGTCCGTATCACGTTCAATAAAATTATTTAAACCTAATTTATTCGCAATGGTATTATGCTGATTTCTACTCACCATCTTAGAGCGCATCTTGGTTAAGAAACCTTCATCTTTAAAAGGAAATTTTTTGAAAAGATAATCAGCCACCACAGTTCCAATTACCGAATCGCCAAGAAATTCCAGCCGTTCATTACTATCTTTCACACCATCTTTTATATGGGAAGCAGCCGAACTATGCCTAAAAGCTGATTTGTACAACGCAATATTACCTGGATAAAATCCTAAAATATTTCGTAATGACTGATGTAATTTTTTATCGGGAGAGAAATGTACTCGTAAAGGTTTTGAAAAGATTGGCAAACGGAAATTTTAAGCGTTGTATTTTTTTACAATCACTGAGGCGTTATGTCCGCCAAAACCAAAAGTATTGCTTAATGCAGCACGTACCACTCGTTTTTGGGCAACTCCAAATGTTAAGTTTAATTTGTTATCCAACGCAGGGTCGTCGGTAAAATGATTTATTGTTGGAGGAATAATATCATTTTTTACAGCAAGTATAGCGGCCATCGCTTCAATAGCACCAGCAGCACCAAGTAAGTGCCCTGTCATTGATTTAGTAGAACTGATATTTAATTTATACGCACTTTCGCCAAATACAGAAATAATTGCTTTCGTTTCGGCAACATCACCAAGTGGTGTAGAAGTACCATGTACATTCACATAATCTATTTCATCAGGATTCATTCCTGCATCCTGCAAAGCTATACGCATTACATTACGTGCGCCCAATCCTTCAGGATGTGGAGCAGTAATATGGTTCGCATCTGCTGTCATACCTCCGCCTACTATTTCTGCATATATTTTAGCACCGCGTTTTATGGCATGTTCTAAATCTTCAAGTATTAAACAACCAGCACCTTCACCTAATACAAATCCATCTCTGTCCAAATCGAAAGGACGTGATGCTGTTGAAGGGGAATCATTACGCGTAGAAAGTGCATGCATTGCATTAAATCCACCTACTCCTGCTTCGCATACTGCAGCTTCCGAGCCTCCTGCAACAATAATATCCGCCTTACCCAACTTAATATAGGTAGTAGCATCAATTAAAGCATTAGTGGAAGATGCACACGCTGATACAGTAGTAAAGTTAGGGCCACGCATTCCAAATCTAATTGAAATATGTCCTGAACAAATATCAGCAATCATTTTAGGAATGAAAAAAGGATTGAAACGAGGAGTACCATCACCTCTTTCAAAATTAAAACACTCGTCCTGAAACGTTTGTAATCCACCAATTCCCGAACCCCAAATTACTCCTGCTCTATCCGGATCAAAAGCATTTTCGCCATCCAATCCTGCATCTTTTACAGCTTGAATAGCAGAACATAATCCATATTGAGAAAAAGGATCAAGTTTACGTGCTTCTTTTTTGTCTAAATAATCTTCTGGATTAAACCCTTTCACCTCGCAGGCAAATTGGGTTTTAAACTTTGAAGCATCAAAACGAGTAATAGGCGCAGCTCCGCTTACACCATTAATAAGATTGTTCCAGTAATCTGTAACATTATTACCAAGAGGCGTTATAGCTCCAAGACCTGTAACTACTACTCGTCTTAACTTCATTAAATAAAACTTTTGGAATTATTTTGAATTTGCTTCGATGTAAGAAATTGCTTCTCCAACTGTACCGATTTTTTCAGCTTGGTCATCTGGAATAGCAATATTGAATTCTTTTTCAAACTCCATTATTAACTCTACAGTATCTAATGAGTCTGCACCTAAATCATTTGTAAAACTCGCTGTTAGGGTTACTTCTTTTTCGTCTACTCCTAATTTATCAACGATAATAGCTTTTACTTTTGTTGCAATGTCTGACATTTTAAAATGTTTATTTGATTAATTCGGGTGCAAAGATAGAGTTATGTATAGAATAACAAAAAAAAATGTTCATTTATTAATTAATAATTATGTACCCTACTCATATTTTTTATTAAAAATCAATATTTTACAAGCGTTCTAAAGGTTATTAAGAATGATTATTTATTTAATTTATATAGGATTAAAAGTTAATTTTGCCCCATGAAAATGAAAAATATTGCCATTTTTGCTTCTGGAGAAGGAACAAATGCACAAAATATTATTGATTATTTCAAAACTTCAGATACTATTAAAATAGCACTAATAGTTTCAAATAAAGTAAATGCCAATGTATTAAACCGGGCAAAACAAGCAAATATTCCGTCACTCGTTATTAATAGAGTAGATTTTTATGACAATAATATAACAATTGAGCATTTAAAATCATTTAATATCGACTTTATCATACTTGCTGGTTTTCTATGGATGATACCTGAAGACTTAATAAAAACCTATCCGAATAAAATTATAAATATTCATCCTGCACTTCTTCCGAACTATGGAGGAAAAGGAATGTATGGAATGAAAGTTCATCAGGCTGTAATAGAAGCAAAGGAAAAAGAGAGCGGCATTTCTATTCATTATGTAAACGAACATTATGATGAGGGAAAAATAATATCACAGCATCGTTGTTACGTCTCCGAAAATGATACAGCGGAAACATTAGCAGCAAAAATTCATCACCTAGAATATAAATTCTTTCCAAGAGTGATTGAAAAGGTACTTTTGACAGAATGATTCGTAAATTCGTAGAACTAATTGTCCATACAAAATGAATTATAAAGAAATTCTATCCACCACCATGATTCTATTCGCTGTAATAGATGTTATCGGCTCATTGCCCGTTCTACTTGACTTGCAAAGTAAACATGGTATAATACAATCTGGAAAAGCTACTATGGTTTCTGGAGTAATTATGATTGGATTTATGTTTCTTGGCGAACAGATACTTAATATTATTGGCATAGATGTTAGTTCTTTTGCAATTGCAGGTTCGTTCATTATATTCTTTTTAGCACTTGAAATGATTTTAGGGGTTAAGTTTTATAAAGATGATTCAGCCGCTACTGCGTCCATTGTTCCTATAGCTTTCCCTCTTATTGCTGGAACAGGAACACTTACTACACTTCTCTCAATAAGAGCAGAATATAAAATTGAGAATATCATAATTGCCATCCTTATTAATTTGGTTTTTGTTTATTTAGTTCTTCGTAATACCTATCGTCTCGAAAAGATACTAGGAGTAGGTGGCATTAATATTTTAAGAAAAGTATTTGGTGTTATCCTGTTGGCAATAGCCGTTAAACTCTTCAGAACTCACGCAGGAATATGATTTCAATTTATACTGATGGGGCATCAAGAGGCAATCCCGGGCCTGGCGGCTTTGGGGTTGTGATGATTTTTGGCGCTTTACGAAAAGAAATCTCGGAAGGGTTCCGCTTAACTACTAATAACAGAATGGAATTATTATCAGTAATTGTTGCTCTTGAAGCTTTGAAGAAAGATGGATCCTCCGTTACTATATATTCTGATAGTAAATATGTAGTTGATTCTGTTGAAAAAAAATGGGTTTTTGGCTGGGAAAAGAAACATTTCAAAGATAAAAAGAATTCGGATTTATGGGTTCGCTTCCTCCATTCTTTTAGAACGCATAAAGTTAAATTTGTTTGGGTTAAAGGACATGCATCCAATATAGAGAATAATCGTTGTGACGAGTTGGCTGTGGAGGCCGCACTAGGCAGAAACTTAAAAGTCGATCATTGGTTCGAAGAGGAAAGAAAAAAGGAAAATTCAGGCTTGTTATAAAATTTTATTTGTTTCCTATTGCGTTTTCGCAGATTATAAACTTTCTAAAATCATAATGCCAACTGATTTCAATCATAATTGCCATGGATTAAAGTGCAGACATTTGTATTGTAAAAACTAATGAACAGTTTATTAACAAACAAAACATTTATGAAAAACTCATTTGTAATAGGAATCACATTTAAAAATGCAAATATTACTACTAGAAGTGCATTTTCGATTTCTGCAGAAAAACAAAAAGAATGTTATGATATGGCAAGAAGCCATAATTTTAATGATTTTGTGGTATTGAGTACTTGCAATCGTACCGAAATATACGGAGCTGGTTGCGTTGCGCACGCTGAACATATTATAAGTACCGTTTGTAATCAACCTAGAGAATTATTGGATGAATATAAATTCGTGAAAACCTCGGAAGAAGCTTTATCTCATATATTTCATGTGGCTTCAGGTTTGGATTCTCAAATATTAGGAGATTATGAAATTTTAGGCCAGTTTAAAAATGCCTGTAAGTTTTCAAAAGAAAATGGATTACTTGGACCTGTGTTCGAAAGAATGGCTAATATTTGTATTCAGGCTTCAAAAGAAATTAAAACTAAAACCGCTTTAAGTAAAGGAACTGTTTCAGCTTCTTATGCTGCAATTGAAATATTGAAGGAGAAAATTGAAGAAAAACCAACAAAATGTTTATTGGTGGGAACTGGGAAATTCGGTAATAATATTGCGAAAAATATTAAACATTATTTACCTCATTTTGATTTAACTGTTTCAAATAGGACATATGCAACTGCTTTGGAAATCGCAACATCTAATGGATTCAGTTTGTTACCGTTTGAAGACTTGAATGATAATATAAAAGATTATGATGTAATTGTTTTAAGTACAACATCGGATAAGTATATCGTAACTCCCGAAAACTTAAAGGATTCACAAACCCGATTAATACTTGACTTATCTATTCCTCAAACAGTACATCCGCAATGTAAGTACAATAAAGATGTGGAGATATTAGATATTGATTCCATCTCTGCCATTTTGGATAAATCACTTGAAAATCGAAAAACCTATTTGCCGATTGCAAACGGAATTCTTAATACTCATATAGCTTCATTCATTGATTGGAACAAATTTTATGAACAAAGAAATCAGATAGTTGTTTTAAAAAACATGTTAATTGAAGCTAGTAATTCATGCCCTCACTTAGCAAGACTTGACTCTGCCAAAAAAGATGAGTTAGTAAAGAAAACTGTAGCCTCATTTGTTTTGGATTTGAAACAAAACAATGGAGTGCAATTAGAGCCTGAAGAAATTGTAAATAAATTCATGCGTCATGCCTCGGCTAATTAGAATAGGGTCTCGCGATAGCAGTCTTGCATTATGGCAAGCTAAATTCATAGAAGGATTACTAAATGAACAGGGGATAAAAACTGAATTAACCCTTGTGAAAAGTGAAGGAGATATTAATCTTACATCGCCATTATACGAAATGGGTGTTCAGGGAATATTTACAAAGACACTTGATGTTGCACTTTTGACTAACAAGATAGATATAGCAGTACATTCTTTAAAAGATGTTCCGACACAATTACCAAAGAATTTAAAAATAGCCGCTATTCCTAAAAGAGCGAATGTAAAAGATGCGCTTGTGTATCAGGATTCATCTTTTAAAATTACTGAAGATGCCGGAATTACTATTGCAACAAGTAGTTTGAGACGAAAAGCGCAATGGCTGAACAGATATCCAAATCATACAATTGAATCAATCAGAGGAAATATTAATACTAGATTAGATAAACTTAAGAATACAAAAAACTGGAATGGAGCTCTGTTCGCTGTAGCAGGGATTAACAGGATAGAATTGGAAGTGCCAAATAAAATGGAATTGGATTGGATGTTACCTGCACCAGCTCAAGGAGCATTGGCAGTTGTTTGTAGAGAAGATGATCCGGAAATAGATTTAATTTGTAAAACATTGAATCATCAGGAGACAGCAATATGTGCAGGAATAGAAAGGTCATTCCTTAGAAATTTAAAAGGTGGGTGTTCTATACCAATAGCTGCTTTAGCAACTGTAGAAAAAGATAAGATTCATTTTAAGGGGAATATCCTTTCTTTAGATGGTGTTAGGAAAGTAGAAATAGAAACGGAATTTGAACTTGGGAAATTTGAGGACGCTGGAAGATTAGCTGCCGAAAAATTGCTTAAGAATGGTGGTGATAAGATCGCTATGGAGCTAAAAAGTTTAATGACTGAATAATATTGCTATTCGGTAATAATTCACTCTACACTTTCCAATTACAGTTAATTTCTAAGATTCCCTTCTAAGAACATTCTATATAAAAAGTCAAGAAACTATATGAGTAAAGAACACCTATTTATTAAGGCATTACACGGAGAAAAAGTGGAAAGACCACCAGTTTGGATGATGAGACAAGCTGGAAGGTATTTACCCGAATATATTGAGTTAAGAAACAAATATGATTTTTTTACCCGTGTTCAAACCCCTGAGTTGGCATGTAAAATTACTATTCAACCGGTAGATATTATTGGGGTTGATGCGGCAATTTTGTTTTCGGATATTCTAGTGATTCCTCAAGCAATGGGAGTTGAAGTACAATTATTAGAACACAAGGGACCTATTTTACCGAGGACAATAACTACTGAAAAAGATGTGAATAACTTAATTGTTGGAGATGATGCTATTGGCTCCTTGGATTATGTGTCACAAGCAATTAAACTCATTAAAAAGGAACTGAATAATCGTGTTCCGTTAATTGGATTTGCAGGTGCACCGTTTACAATACTTTGTTATTTGGTAGAAGGGAAAGGAAGTAAGAACTTTGATGTTGCGAAACAATTTTGTTTTTCTCAACCAAAACTCGCTCATCAATTATTAAATAAAATAACTGATGTAACTATTTCTTATCTACACGAACAAGTTAAGTCCGGAGCAGATGCGGTGCAGGTTTTTGATAGTTGGAGTGGTCTTTTAAGTCCAAATGATTTTAATGAATTTTCGCTCCCTTATTTGAATAAAATTTCGGATAGTTTAAGTGCTCATGTTCCTGTTATTCTTTTTCCGAAAGGCAGTTGGTATGCTTTGGAAGAATTAAGCAAATCGTCAGCATCATCTATTGGAATTGACTGGTGTATTACACCAGAACTTGCAAGGTCTCTAACTCAGAATAAAAAAACATTGCAAGGGAATTTTGACCCTTGTAAATTATTGCTTCCAATACCTCAGATCCAAAAAGAAGTAAAGGAGATGATTGATGCTTTTGGGAAAGATCGATACATTGCTAATTTAGGGCATGGCATTCTACCTAATATTCCAGTAGAAAATGCTAAAGCATTTGTGGAAGCAGTAAAAAATTACAGATAGGTAATTATTTTAGTATTGCATTTATTTAAAATATGACATTTGTCCTGAAATCGTTCTTTATTTATGACTAATTTTGTTCGAAGAAAAAACACCTTTACATGATTGCTCACTTTAGGAATATATTTAAGTTCTTTTTCATTTCTATAGCGATATTATTCTTTTACATTTGTAAATGCCAGGCACAAGATACACTAAATAAGAAGCCATTAAACACTTTTGAAAGTGGGGAGGTGAAGTGGTTAAGCCAATGGCCAACAATTGAAAGTAAAAATCAAAAGAAGGATAAAAAGCAACAAATAAAGGATTTTATTCTTGGCAAAAAGAAACAAGATTTAGTAAGACCGGTATCTATTATTCTTGATAATCAAAATGCCTTATGGGTTTTGGATCAGGAAAGCAAGGCTGTCTTTCAGGTGATAAATAATGTTGGCAATAGCCCTCGTTTCATTGAAAAGAAAAACAAAGACCTTGCTTCTTTAGTTGGTGTTTGTAAATTTCATAATAACGAAATACTCTTTACTGATTCCTATTTGAATAAAATTTTCCTGGTAGATGCGCTAAAGAAGGAATTTAGCATCTTAAATGATACTTTAAAATTGAATAAAGTTACTGGAATTGCATATTGTGAGTTAACTAAACAAATTTGGGTTCTTGAAACTGATGAGCATAGAATAGTGATATTAAATGAGAAGGGTGAGATAATAAAAAAGATTGGAACAAGAGGCAGCACAAAAGGGAAATTCAATTACCCTACTCATATTTGGATTGATAAGAAAGGAAATGCTTATGTAGTAGATGCAATGAATTTTAGAGTTCAGGTTTTTAATAAAGAAGGAGAAGTGATATCTGTATTTGGATCAAATGGTGATGCAACAGGATACTTTGCAAGTCCTAAAGGAATTGCAACTGATTCCTACGGACATATTTATATTGCAGATGCATTGTTTCATGTTGTTCAAGTTTTTGATATTTATGGTAATTTCCTATATAGATTTGGTTCACAAGGACAAGGCGAAGGAAAATTCTGGATGCCATCAGGTTTATATATTGATGAGAATGATAAAATATATGTAGCAGACAGCTACAATTCAAGAATACAAATATTTCAACTTATTACAGGAGGTAAAAAATGAAACCATTATTCTATATTATACTATTATTGTGGATTCCCGCAGTAATTAATGCACAGTCGATAATAACTACCAAACATAATTTGTCTTCAGGGGGACCAGGTACTGTAAAAGCATCTTCAGAAGATGAAATATGCATTTTCTGTCATACCGCACATAACACAAATCCTTTAAAACCATTATGGAATAGAAATGACCCTGGTGCCAATTACACAACTTATACCAGTTCAACATTAAGAGCAACACCAGGGCAGCCAAGTGGATCTTCTATATTATGTCTCTCTTGCCATGACGGTACAATAGCATTAGGTGAAGTATTAAGTCGAGGAACTCTAATTAGTTTTGCCAGTACAGTATATATGCCAGTGGGGCCATCTAATTTAACAACTAATTTACAAAACGACCATCCCATTTCATTTGCATATGATGTTGCTTTAGCCACAGCTAACCCTGAATTAAAAAGTCCTTTAACTCTTCCGTCAACAATAAAATTGGAGAACAATCAATTACAATGCACTTCCTGCCATGATCCTCATATTGACAAGTACACAAAATTTTTGGTTGCTACATCTCAGAATTCTGCAATTTGTATTACTTGTCATCAGGAAAATAATTGGACAACAAGTAGCCACAATACATCTACAAAGACTTGGAATGCTGTAGCTCCAAATCCTTGGCCTTATACTCCTTGGACAACTGTAGCTCAGAATGCTTGTGAAAATTGCCACAACCCACATAATGCTGGCTCCACTTACCGCTTATTAAAATATCAAACCGAAGAAGATAATTGCCTTGATTGTCACAATGGAGATGCTGCATCAAAGAATGTAAAAGCTGATTTCACAAAAACATATAAACATAATGTGTATGGTTATACCGGAATACACGACCCTTACGATGCGATACATAATCCAACTGAAGGAGCAATTCCAAATACAAAGCATGTTGAATGCGTTGATTGTCATAATCCACATTCCACTAAATCACAAGCAGCTACGGCACCCGCAGTAAAAGGATCTAACAATGGAGTGGTAGGAATTAACCAGAGTGGAGCAGTGGTAAATCCTGTTACCAATGAATATGAAATCTGTTATAGATGTCACTCATTAAATGCAGTTACAGGACAAGCTTCACCAAGAGTAATTGTTCAGAATGATCAACGGTTAGAGTTTGACCCAACTAATCCTTCTTTTCATCCTGTAGCAGCAATTGGTAAGAACTCTACTATATCAGGCTTGATTTCTCCTTTAACTGCATCAAGTATGATTTACTGCACTGACTGCCATGCAAGTGATGGATCTGGCTCTCCTGCTGGCCCTCATGGTTCTATTTATCCACAGATATTAAAATATAACTACGACCGCACTACGAGTTATGTCGCTTCCTATTCCAGTTATGAATTGTGTTATCAATGCCATGATCAAACTACAACTATAGCAAATCATAATTTAATAGATCACGGAAGTCACGAACCTCATGGTAATTCTACTTCATGCAACACCTGTCATGATCCGCATGGAATAAGCAGCACTCAGGGAACTACATTAAATAATAGTCATCTAATAAATTTCAACAAGTCCTTTGTTTCCAACAATAGCAGCAGTATTCTTAATTGGACTTATTCTTCACCGGGACATGGTACTTGTAATCTTAGTTGTCATTCGCACGACCATGTTAATTCTACTT